>JACQHA010000266.1 GCA_016199255.1 Deinococcus sp. | reverse complement strand
GCGAATCTGGCTGCGGCAAGTCGGTCACCAGCCTGAGCATTATGCGGCTCATTCCCCACCCCCCGGGGAAGATCGTCGAGGGGCAGATGACCTTCGACGGCCGGGATTTGGCGCAGCTTCCCGAGCGGGAGATGCGCAAGATCCGGGGCAATAACATCAGCATGATCTTCCAGGAGCCCATGACCTCCTTGAACCCGGTATACACCGTGGGTGACCAGATCGCCGAGGCCATTACCCTGCACCAGGGCAAGTCGCGGCGCGAGGCGATGTTACTGGCCACGGAGATGCTGCGACTGGTAGGCATCCCCGAGCCCAAGAAGCGGGTGCATGAGTACCCCCACCAGCTCTCTGGCGGCATGCGGCAAAGGGTGATGATTGCCATGGCCCTCTCCTGCAACCCCTCGCTGCTCATTGCTGACGAGCCCACCACGGCGCTGGACGTCACCATCCAGGCGCAGATCCTGGAACTGATGCGGCGCTTGAAGCAGGAGATCGGCATGTCTATTTTGCTCATCACCCACGCCCTGGGGGTGGTGGCGGAAATGGCCGACCAGGTAGTGGTAATGTACGCCGGCCGGGCCGTGGAGTATGCCCGGGTGAGGGAGGTCTTTGCCAACCCCAGGCACCCCTACACCGTCGGGCTGCTCAACTCCATCCCCCGGGTGGACCGGGCGGCGCTGAAGCAGCAGCGCCTGGAGGCCATTGAAGGCGTGGTGCCCAATCCCCTGTACCTGCCCCCGGGCTGTCCCTTCCACCCGCGCTGCAAGTGGGCGGTGGACGCCTGCCAGGAGACAGTCCCCCCGCTGGAGGATGCTGGCGGTGGCCATTTAGTGCGCTGCTTCCGGCACAAAGAGATTGACTTTGACATCCCGCCGCCCGCGGGGGCAGCGTAGGGAAGGGATTATGACAGCGGTTCAGACCCATACTAACGGCAGCACCCCCCTCCTCCAGGTGCGCAACCTGGTCAAGTTCTTCCCCATCCGGGGCGGCATTCTCTCCCGGGTGCTGGCCAATGTGAAGGCGGTCAATAACATTACCTTCGATATTGCCCCCGGTGAGGTGGTGGGGATGGTGGGCGAGTCGGGCTGCGGCAAGACTACCGCCGGCCGGGCCATTTTGCGGCTCATTGAGCCCACCTCGGGCCAGATTATCTTTGACGGCACTGATATCAGCGAGCTGCGCAAAGACGAGCTGCGCAGCTTCCGGAAGCACATGCAGATCATCTTCCAGGACCCCTTCGCCTCGCTCAATCCCCGCATGACCGTGGGGGACATTATTGGCGAAGCGCTGATGATCCACCGCCTGGCCTTCGGCAAAGAGCGCGAGGCGCGGGTGGCAGAGCTTTTGGAGATGGTAGGGCTGGCGCCGGGGCACATGCGCCGCTATCCCCACGAGTTCTCTGGCGGGCAGCGCCAGCGTATCGGCATTGCCCGGGCACTGGCGGTAGATCCCAAGTTCATTGTGGCCGACGAGCCAGTGTCGGCGCTGGACGTGTCCATCCAGGCCCAGGTCATCAATCTCTTGCAGGACCTCAAAGACCGCTTGGGCCTGACGCTGCTCTTTATTGCCCACGACCTGTCGGTGGTGGAGTACATCTCCGACCGGGTGATTGTGATGTACCTGGGCAAGATTGTGGAGGTCTCCCCCTCCCGGGAGCTGTACCTGCACCCCATCCACCCCTACACCGAGGCACTGCTGTCAGCAGTGCCCATTCCCGACCCTACTGTGAAGCGCGACCGGATTATTCTGGAAGGCGATGTGCCCAGCCCCATTAATCCGCCCTCCGGCTGCCACTTCCGCACCCGCTGCCGCTACGTCAAGCCCATCTGCCACGAAGTGGAGCCAGAGCTGAGAGAAGTAGGCCCCGGGCACTACTCGGCGTGCCATGTTAGACCGTAGGGATAACCCCCAGACCAAGCCCCGCCTAGACTGGAAGGACCTGCTGGCGCTGATCCTGGCCACCTACGCCCGCACCGCGCCGCTTGTGCTGGCGTACTGCGTGCTGATGCTGATCATCACCTACGTCCTTCTGTACGTCATCCTGCCCCTTTTAGCCTCATGACTTACCAGCACACTGACCCGGCAGAGGACCAGGAAGAGGTCAAACCCACTACCCTGGACATTGTGGCCATGATTATTGCGGCGCTGCAGCTTCTCTTGCCGCCAGTCCTTTTGATGATTGGCGTCGGCCTCTTCCTCTATCTGGCCTTTTTGCACCCCTGGCTCTTCCTGGCCATCCCCGGCATCGGGGTCGTGGGGTGGGCCTGGAAAAAAGTGCGGGGGAAGTAGGCGCCGTATGACCCAGCGCAAACCCTACTACGGCCCAGAGGACGTGTCGCACGTCCCCAGCCCCCCTGGGGAATATCCCTTTGAGCGGGGTATCCACCCCAGGATGTACCAGGACCGGCTCTGGACCATGCGCCAGTACGCTGGCTTCAGCACCGCCCAGGAATCGAACCGCCGCTACCGCTATTTGCTGGAATCTGGCCAGACCGGCCTCTCAGTGGCGTTCGACCTGCCCACCCAGCTGGGCATGGACTCTGACCACCCCCTGGCCCGGGGCGAGGTGGGGAAGGTGGGCGTGGCGATCAGCACTGTAGAAGACATGGCCGCGCTCTTTGCCGGCATCCCCCTGGCGCAGGTCACCACCTCCATGACCATTAACGCTCCCGCTGCCGTGCTGCTGGCCATGTACCTCTTGGTGGGCAAGTCCCAGGGGACGCCTTTCAGCGAGCTAGGTGGCACCGTCCAGAACGACAT
>JACQHA010000244.1 GCA_016199255.1 Deinococcus sp. | reverse complement strand
GTGGGCCCACCCGGATTCGAACCGGGAACCAATCGGTTATGAGCCGACCGCTCTGACCGTTGAGCTATAGGCCCTCAGGTGCCAGATTAGCACAGCGCCTAGCACCGGTCAAAAACTGGAGAGATTTATATCCATGCGCCAGCGGTGCAGGTTTCTCGCACCCATTCACCGTCGCAGCTTGCTTGAGACGTCCGAGGATTATAACATAGCCTAGCTCCCACATCGCGTTGACACGCAAGACGCTTTTTGCTAAAGTCCCTGGGTATATGGCGCATAAAGATGCGCCACGGGAAAGGAGCAAGCCGGTGACGCCCAATAAAGTTATCGAGTTCGCCAAAGAGAACAAAGTCCAGGTGATCGACCTGCGGTTCATGGACCTGCCAGGGGTATGGCAGCACGTGTCCATCCCGGTGCGGGAGCTGGCCAAGAGCCTCTTTGAAGGTGGTAAGGGCTTTGATGGGTCATCGATCCGCGGGTTCCAGGCTATCCAGGAGAGCGACATGCTCCTGGTGCCGGACCCAGACAGTGCCTTCATTGATCCCTTCCTGGAAGTGCCGACGCTGGCGCTGATCTGCGACGTGCGCGATCCTGCCTCCGGACAGCGCTATCACCGTGATCCCCGCTATATTGCCCAGCGCGCCGAGCAGTACTTGAATAAGACTGGCATCGGCGACAAGATCTATTTCGGCCCTGAGTTAGAATTCTTCATCTTGGACGAGGTGCGCTTCGACTTCAACCAGCACTCTGGCTACTATTTTGTCGACTCTGCCGAGGCCGCCTGGAATACTGGCCGGGAGGAGAGCCCGCACAACCTGGGCTACAAGGTGCGCTACAAGGAAGGCTACTTCCCGGTGCCACCGATGGACACTTTCCAGGACCTGCGCACTGAGATGATGCTGAACCTGGAGAAGATCGGAATCCAGACGGAAGTGCACCACCACGAAGTGGCCACCGCCGGCCAGGCAGAGATCGACATGCGCTTCGACACGCTGGTGAAAATGGCGGACAACGTCTGTAAATACAAGTACGTACTGAAAAACACCGCCCATAAGCGCGGCAAGACCGTGACTTTTATGCCCAAACCTATCTTCCAGGACAATGGCTCGGGGATGCACTGCCACCAGAGCATCTGGAAAGAGGGGAAGAATACCTTCTACGAACCGGGCGGCTACGCTGATCTTTCTGAGAATGCGCTCTACTACATTGGCGGGCTGATCCACCACACCCCAGCTCTCCTGGCCTTCTGCGCCCCCACCACCAACTCCTACCGCCGCCTCACCCCGGGCTACGAGGCGCCAGTGAACCTGGCCTACAGCAACCGGAACCGCAGCGCCATTATCCGCATCCCGGCCTACTTCTCCGACGAGAAAGCCAAGCGCCTGGAGTACCGGGTGCCTGACCCCTCATGCAACCCCTACCTGGCCTTCGCCGCCATGCTCATGGCCGGTCTGGACGGCATCCGCAAGAAGATCCACCCCGGCGACCCCATGGATATGGACCTCTATGACCTGCCGCCAGAGATTGCCGCCACCATCAAGAAGACCCCTGGCTCCCTGGACGAGTCCCTGGCTGCTCTAGAGAAGGACAACGAGTTCCTGCTGGCTGGCGACGTGTTCAGCGAGGACCTGATCCAGGTGTACATCGACTTCAAGCGCAAGAAGGAAGTGGACGCGATCCGGCTGCGGCCTCATCCGTACGAGTTCGCCCTCTACTTCGATATCTAGAGCCACTGTAGGGACGACCGGCCGGTCACCCCACGGTATATGCCGATTCAGACACCGCTAGCCAGGAGGGCTGGGACTCCCCCAGCCCTCCATCGTGTTAAGCTGCTGCTAGAGGGCCGCATGCGCAGCACTAGTACCCAGCAGGTCATCCAGCGCCTGGGCACTGCCCGGGGCCTGCCGGCGTCGCTGATCAGCGATCACCTGGCGCGCCTGCCAGAGAGCTATTTCGCCAAACACGGCCCGAGTGCTGTCATCCAGCACCTGGAGCTGATCCAGCACTTGGGGTCCGAGCGGCATTGCCAGCTGGTGGCCGAGCGCCAGGAGGATGGGTACCTGGTGACGGTAGCGGCCCTGGACCAGTTGGGAGCTTTCTCTCTCATTGCCGGCTTACTAGCTGTCTGGGGCCTGAGCATTCAGCAAGGTGAGGCCTTTACGTATGCCCCACCGGCCCTACCCCTGGGCGTGCGGCGGCCTCCCGCCCACTACCTGCGCCGCTACTTCGTGGACACTTTCGGGGTGCGCCCCACCGACCCCAGCCAGCCCATTGACTGGACGCGACTCAGGGACGAGCTAGAAGAACTTCTCACCCTGGCGGCCCAAGGCCAAATGGCGGAAGCCCGGCGCCGGCTCAACGTGCGGGTAGTGGAATTGCTGCGCCGTGCCACTGCTACCCTTCCCCCCGAACTGGCGCCATTGGAGGTCAAGGTCTCTAATGACCAGTCCCCTGAGTACACCGTGCTGGACATCACCGGCGAAGACACGGTCGCCTTCCTCTACGAATTCACCAATGCCCTGGCCATGCGCGGCATCTACCTGGGCCGCTTGGCGATCAACACCGTGGGCACCAAGGTCCATGACCGGCTCTATGTGGCCGACACCCAGGGGAAGAAACTCACCTCCCGGCGCCGGCTGGCTGATGTGACACTGGCAGCGGTGCTGCTCAAGCACTTCACCCATCTCCTCCCCCGCGCCGCTGACCCAGAGCTGGCCCTGGCTAACTTCGACCAGTTCATTGACCAGGTATTCGCACCAGAAGGCGAGGAACACAGCAGCTTCAACT
>JACQHA010000260.1 GCA_016199255.1 Deinococcus sp. | reverse complement strand
GGCTGGCGGTGATCAACCAGGGGCTGCCAGAGTACGAAGCTGATAACGCCCGCCGCCATGGCAATGCCGGCGTGACCATTGGGGTCACCTTGCTGCGCTGCGTCGGCTATCTGTCCCGGGGTGATTTAAGCACCCGGAACCAGTACGCGGGCCCATCCACCGCCACGCCAGACGCCCAGTGCTTGGGAGAGCACACCTATCGCCTGGCCCTGTATCCCTTTGTGGGAGAGCACGACGACGCCCAACTCCATCAGCCAGCGCATGAGCACAACGTGCCGGTACTGGCGGCTGAGACTACCCGCCACAGTGGGACTCTCCCCGCTACCGCCAGTTTGGTAGAGATCGACGCACCACATCTGGTGTTGAGCACCCTAAAGGGTGCTGAGGACCGGGAGGCGTTGATCTTGCGTCTCTACAACCCCACGATGCAGGAGCAGCAGGGCAGAATCCGCCTGCTGCGCCTACCTCGTACGGTAGTTGAAGTGAACCTCAACGAGCAGCCTATTGGCCCAGCGACGGTGGACACGGCAGGCTACATTTCTCTGACTATGCGCCCCAAGGGCGTCAGGACGCTGATGTTAAGCTGGAGTAGTGTATAAGGAGGCTGGGAGGGGGTGACTACTTGACGAACCGCGAGGAGTTGCTGAAACGGATCTCAATAGATCCCAAAATCTGCTTTGGGCGGCCTTGCATTCGTGGCACACGGATTTGGGTTTCTCTTATTGTGGATAACCTCGCTGATGGGGTCCCAGAGGAGGAGATCCTGGCAGCCTACCCGCAGCTCAAGCCAGAAGATATCCGCGCTGCCCTGGCCTATGCTGCTGAGATGACGCGTGAGCGTGTCATTCCCATTCCAATAGAGCCAGTGACGCCGTGAGATTCAAGCTAGATGAGAACTTTGACCACCGCCTTATGCCGCTGGTTGCGGAGGGAGGACACGACGTAGATACGGTGCACAGCGAGGGCTTGTCTGGCAGCCCAGACGATGCCGTTTACCAAGCATGTCAAAGGGCTGGTCGAGTTCTGATCACACTTGACCGTGACTTTTCCAATCCCTTGCGATTCCCTCCAGATCAAACGGAAGGCATCATTGTGGTTCGACCTCCTCGCCCCCTTCTGTCATTGATCCGGAAGATCCTTGGGAGTGCACTTCCAGAGCTCAAGTCGCGCTCCCTGAAGGGACAGCTCTGTTGTCCTCACTCCCACTCCACTGTCGCCGGCGGCTTGGAGGTGATGTCGTACACCACCCGGTTCACGCCCTTGACCTCGCGCACAATGCGGTCTGCGGCCTCAGCCAGCAGCTCGTGGGGCAGCCGCGCCCAGTCAGCGGTCATGAAGTCCTCGGTGGTCACAGCGCGCAGCACAATGGTGGCAGCGTAGGTGCGCTGGTCACCCATGACTCCCACGCTGCGCACTGGCAGGAGTACTGCCAGCGCCTGGCTCACCTGCTGGTACCAGCCGCGCTGGCGCAAGATCTCTAAGAAGATCCGGTCGCTGGCGCGTAGAATAGCCAGGCGCTCAGGCGTCACTGCGCCTACAATACGAATAGCCAGCCCGGGGCCGGGGAAGGGATGGCGCCAGCGGATCTCTTCAGGCAGCCCCAGCACCCCGGCGATCTCCCGCACCTCATCTTTGAACAGGGTGCGGAAGGGCTCCAGCAGCCGGAAGCCTAAACGCTCCGGCAGGCCGCCTACGTTGTGGTGGCTCTTGATGTTGGCCGCCCCCACGCCGCCGGCGGATTCAATCACGTCTGGGTACAAGGTGCCCTGTGCCAGAAAGTCGAATGGCCCCAGGCGCGCGGCCTGGGCTTCAAACACCTTGATAAACTCGGCGCCAATAATCTTGCGCTTCTGTTCCGGGTCCTCCACGCCGGCCAGCGCCTTAAGAAACTGGGCTGCAGCATCTACCGCCACCAGGTTCACGCCCAGCTGCCCCAGTGCCTTGATTACCTCGCTGGCCTCATCCTGGCGCAAGAGCCCGTGGTCCACAAACACCGCTACCACTCGTTTGCCCAGCGCCCGGTGCAAAAGCAGCGCCAGGGTGCTGGAATCTAGCCCCCCAGAGATCCCTAGCAGCACCCGCCCCTGGCCCACCTGCTGGTGCACGTCGTGGATCAGAGTTTCCACTATGTTGCCAGTAGTCCAGCTCCGGTCGCTGCCGCAGACGTCCAGGAAGTTAGACAATATGTCCCGCCCTCTGGGGGTATGAGTCACCTCAGGGTGGAACTGCACCCCAAAGCGCCCCTGAGGTCCCTCAATGGCGGCTGTGGGGTTGTCGCTGGTGCGGGCAGTGGCTGTAAAGCCCTGGGGAAGCGCCACCGCCGAATCACCATGGCTCATCCAGCAGGGAGTCTCGCCGCCCAGCCCCTGGAACAGCCGGCCGGAGAGGTGCTCCAGCACCGCCCGGCCATACTCCCGGCGGCCTGGCCGGACCACACCCCCCAGCTCCTGCACCATGAGCTGCATGCCGTAGCAGATGCCCAAAATAGGGATCGGGAGCGACCAGAGCCGCGGGTCGGCCCGGGGGGCGCCGGGCTCAAACACACTAGCCGGCCCTCCAGAGAGAATCAGGCCCACTGGGTTGTGCTGGAGAATCTCCTCAAGTGGCGCCGTGCCTGGCATCAGC
>JACQHA010000248.1 GCA_016199255.1 Deinococcus sp. | reverse complement strand
GTGTATGTGTTAACGAAGGAGGAGGGGGGGCGGCACACGCCGTTTTTCAATGGGTACCGGCCGCAGTTTTACTTTCGGACGACGGACGTGACCGGGGTGTTGCAGCTGCCGGGGGGGGTGGAGATGGTGATGCCGGGGGACAATGTGGCGATTACGGGGGCGTTGATCAAGCCGATCGCGATGGAGCCGGAGTTACGGTTTGCCATCCGGGAGGGGGGGCGGACCGTGGGAGCCGGGGTCATTAGCAAGGTGCTGCAATAGAATATAGGTAATTATGGCTAGCGATGTCAGAATCAAGTTGTTACTGGCTTGTGCCGATTGCGGCCAGCGCAATTACGCCACTACCAAGAACCGGCGGAACACCAGCAGCAAGCTGGAGCTGAAGAAGTTCTGCCCTACTTGTGGCGGCTACAAGGTGCACAAGGAGACCAAGATCTAGTAGCGTGGAGGGTGAGCGTAGGCCCGTAGCTCCTAACGGTAGAGCACCCGGCTCCAAACCGGGGGGTTGGGGGTTCGAATCCCTCCGGGCCTGCCAAATTACCTTGCGCCAGGGAGAAACATGGGTCAGCTAGTGCGATTTTTCAGAGATTCTTGGGCCGAGCTGCGCCGGGTGACCTGGACCTCCATGAGTGAGATCAGAGCCTCTACCTGGATTGTGATCACCATGGTGCTGGCGTTTACTCTGGCCGTGGGTGTCATCGATAATATCCTCTTATTCCTTTTCCGCCTCGTGCTCGGGTAAAACTCTATGGCTATTGAATGGTATGCCGTCCACACCTACGTAGGCTCTGAGCAGAAAGTGAAGCAGGGCATCCTGCAGCGTGCCAAGGCGCTGGGGATGAATGACAAGATCTACCAAATCCTGATCCCCACTGAAGAGGTCATTGAGCACCGGGAAGGTGGCCAGAAAGAGGTGGTGGAGCGCCACATCTTCCCCGGCTACTTGATGATCCAGATGGACCTGGGCGATGACCCCAACGAGTTCAACGAGGCCTGGGATGTGGTGCGAGGCACCGCGGGCGTCACCGGCTTTGTGGGCACCCAGGCGGGCCCAGTGCCGCTCACTGCTGAAGAGGTGGCGCGCATCCTGGGGGTCATGGGGGTCACCAAGCCCAAGGCCAAGCCCGAGGTGCGGGTGGCCTTTGAGGTGGGAGACGTGGCCCGGGTCACTGCTGGCCCCTTCGCCGACTTCACCGGCATTGTGTCCGAGATCAACCCGGAGCGTGGCAAGGTCAAGGTGCGGGTATCCATCTTCGGGCGCGAGACCCCGGTAGAGCTGGACTTCAGCCAAGTGGAGAAGGCCTGAACCCCAGGCAGACCAGACTCTGGAGAAAAGTCTAAGTTTATTGTATACTAGTAGGTTGCGCCCATAGGGCGCCAGCGGGGGCGGTTGCCGGGTATGCTAGGTCACAGAGGGCACAAAGCCGTATGTGCAGCCGACCTCTGGCGAAAGGAGGTCGCACGCACCACGTGTAGTGGGAGACCATGAAAAAAGTTGTCGCCAAGGTGAAAGTGCAGATCCTGGCCGGGAAGGCCACGCCGGCGCCGCCGGTGGGGCCAGCCCTGGGCCAGCACGGCATCAACATCATGGAGTTCTGTAAGGCGTTCAACGCCCAGACCCAGAAGATGGGCGATGCCATTATCCCGGCGGACATCACGGTGTTCAGTGACCGCTCCTTCACCTTTATCACCCGCACGCCGCCAGCGTCGTATTTGATCCGCAAGGTGGCCGGGCTGGAGAAAGGGAGCGGCGAGCCCAACAAGACCAAGGTAGGCAAGCTTACCTGGCAGCAGGTGCTGGACATTGCCAAGCAGAAGATGCCGGACCTGAACGCCAACGATGAAGAGGCAGCGGCCAACATTATTGCCGGCACCGCCCGCAGCATGGGCGTGGAGGTGATTCGCTAAGTGGCGCGCAGCAAACGCTACCGGCAGCTGGCTACCCAGGTAGACCCAGAGAAGGCCTATGCGGTGGCTGAGGCTATTGCCCTGGCCAAGCAGCTGGCCACTGCCAAGTTTGACGAGAGCCTGGAGGTGGCGTTCAAGCTGGGGGTGGACCCCAAAAAGGGCGATCAGAACGTGCGCGGCACCGTGGCGCTGCCGCATGGCGTGGGCAAGACCCTGCGGGTGGTGGTGATCACCAAGGCAGGCGATAAAGCCAGCGAGGCCACTCAGGCCGGCGCTGATGTAGTAGGCGGCCAGGAGCTGATTGAGAGAATCGCCGGTGGCTGGATGGACTTTGACGCGGTGGCCGCCACCCCGGACATGATGGGCCCTCTCTCGGCCAAGCTGGGGAAGATCTTAGGCCCCCGGGGGCTCTTGCCCAACCCCAAAGCTGGCACCGTGGGCCAGAACATTGGCCAGATCGTTTCCGAGATCAAAGCCGGCCGGATCGAGTTCCGGCTGGATAAAGGCGGGGTGGTGCACGCCCCCTTTGGCAGGGCCTCGTTTGACGAGAAGAAGCTGGAAGAGAACTTCCGGGCGCTTTTCGAAGCGGTGGAGCGCGCCAAGCCGGCGACTGCCAAGGGGGTGTACTTCCAGTCGGTGAACATCTCTTCCACTATGGGCCCCGGTATTAAGGTGGCGGTGTCGTAGGAGGCATATGCCCAGACCAGAGAAAGCGACCCAGGTAGCGGTGCTGGAGCAGGCCATAGCTGGCTCCGGGAGCTTCTTCCTGGTGGAGTACCAGCTGCGCGGCCAGGGGCAGGGGAAAGGCCTCACCGCCAGCGAGATGACGGCGCTGCGCCGCAAGGTACGCCAGAGCGGGGCCCGGCTATTAGTGGCCAAGAACACCCTGGTGGGCGTGGCGGTGGGCG
>JACQHA010000247.1 GCA_016199255.1 Deinococcus sp. | reverse complement strand
TATCCCAGGGCTGAAGCCACTGGGTTTTAGAGCTCCCCCACACCCCCTCTTTTCTATAAACCAGCGCAGGCCATCGACGGCGTGGCAGCCAGCGGTGAGCAGGGCGCTGCCGCCCATGTCTTTTTTAATGTTCCAGGAGTACTGGCCGTACCAGGGGCCGATGCCGTGCAGGTAGTCCACCTCGCCATAGTAGAGGTCCCCCAGGCTCTTCTCGGCCAAGAGCCGCTTGACAGTTTCAAACAGCGGGTTCCAGCGCAATACGAAGCTCACCACTGTCTTGACCTTGGCTTTGCGCACCGCGTCGCGCATGGCCTTCAGGTCTTTCAAGTTGATGGCTACCGGCTTCTCGATAATAATGTGCTTCCCTGCCTGGGCAGCGGCAATGGTCTGGGGGGCGTGCTGGGGGTGCGGCGTGCAAATGGCCACCAGGCCCACGCGCTCATCTTCCAGCATCTTCTCGTAGTCGTCGTAGGCCGTACAGTTCTCAAGGCCGTGCTGCTTGGCTACCGCCTTGGCCTTGCTCAGGTCGCGGCTGCAGAGCGTCACCACCTCAGTATCCCCTCGGTGGGCGAACCCCTTGATATACTCGCCCGCTACCCAGCCCAGGCCAACAATCCCTGCTCCTAGCTTCCCACCTGCTGCCTTGGATTTCGCCACGACTGTTCTCCTCCCTTGACGCAGCCATCAATCGCCACTTTGGGCCGACACTCCACCTGAGAATCCAAGCTGTAATTAGCGCCTACAGTACACTATCTAAGCCAGCTCTTCAACTAGGGCAGCAGCCGCGCCGGACGCACCCTGCCCCAGACGTGATAGGGCCGGAAGGCCTCGGCGTAGCGCACCCCGCACTGCAAGCCCCGGAAGCGGGCCATAGTTTCCAGCTCCGCTAAAAAGTCGGTGTTGTCATGGTCCAGGAGCCATTTCAGCTGGCTCTGGTGCTGGCGCATCATCTCCCGCTTCAGGGGGAAGGTGTCGCTAATGTCCACGTACTCCGTTGGCTGGAAGTTGACGCCCAGCAGGGTGTCCATGAAATAGACGGCGGGCAGCTTCTCCAAGAAGGGATGGACGCTTTTAAACTGCGGCAGGGTAGCCATGAAGCTGCCGTCAATGGCCAGCTGCGAGGCGGTGATGTGATCCACCAGGTAGTCTCCAGGATCATGGGTGATGATGAGCTGGGGCCGCACCTGCCGGATGAACTCAGCCACCAGCTCCCTGGTCTTTTGATCGGGGTGAAGCTCAATATCAGGCACCCCCAGCGACACCGACTCGGCGCCAATCAGCGCTGCCGCTGCCCGCGCCTCGGCGTCGCGCATGGGAACGAGCTCCCGAGGCGGGATGACATAGTGCCCCTTGTCACCGGTACACAGGTGGGCCATCACCACCTTCTGCCCCGCCTGGGTATACCTGGCCAGGGTGCCACCGCACAGGATTTCTAAATCGTCAGGGTGGGCGCCGATTCCCAGTATAGTGAGCTGCCCCGCCATACCCCTCCCCCTAGGCCATGTGGATCTCGACGTCGCCTGCCACCGGCCCCCAAATGGTGTAGGTGCCCGGAGCAGTCTGCAAAATCGAGCCCGGCACCAGGGTATTCACCGGCCCATGCGCCACCAGCCGGGCAATGAACCGCTGCCAGCTCACCCCGCCCCCCAGGTAGCCGTCCAGCCAGAAGCTGCGGTCCCGGGCCCGTAAAATCTGCGCCGGGCCAATGGTGTTGGCCTTGGGCGGCACCCAGGACCAGTCGCCGCCAAAAGAGTGCAGGGCGTTCTGCATAATGGTCATGGGGTGCAGCTCCACGCAGCGCGGGCCAGCTTTCTTATAGGCCTCCAGGTCATTGCCGAACTCGAAGCCCAAGTGCGCCTCCCAGAAGGCAATGTGCCCGCACCAGCCAATGCCGCCGTAGCACACGTCGGAGCCGCCCAGGTCCTCGATGCGCTGGGCGTAGCTCTTCAGGGCCTTGGTAGTGGGGAAGTGAATCTGCGACCTGGGTGGGCGCAGCTTGGGGTCGATTTTCCCAAAGAACCGCTCCAGCATCGCCCGCTGGAACGAGCCCGGCCAGTCAGGCGGCGCGGTGTTCCCGTCCTGGTCAGCGTACTCATCCATGTTGAACGAGTTCAGGTGCTTGCAGGAAATACCCAGCTTATTAATCAGCTTGGCCGCATACTCATACTGCGGCATGGGCCCCACTGGGAAGATGGCCACTAGCGTCCGGCCGGCCTCTAATGACGCCTGGAGGCGGCCGACAATGTCCAGGGCAAACTCCAAATAGAACTGGGCCGGATCTTCGATCACCCGGATCTTAAGGTCGCGATTGGGGTGCTTGGCAATGTCTTCCCTGGTAATAGCCCGCACCCGTTCACAGACAGCCCGGTCCCGGAAAGGAATGAACGGCGAGAGATCATAGCTAAAGGTCATGAGCCCTCCTCCAAGGGTAAGTCACTAACTAGAGCCTGCTAGTTCAAGCCACCAGGCGGGAATATTCCAGGAACCACAGGGAGAGTTCCGCGGTGAGGTCGGCTGTCACCGGCAGGGG
>JACQHA010000241.1 GCA_016199255.1 Deinococcus sp. | reverse complement strand
GTCCAGGACAAAGGCCAGCACCTCATCACCAGCCACAAAGTACTCCAACAGTACCAGCTGGTCACCCAGCCAGCGCTGCACCTCGGTGGCTGAGGGCGCCGACACCTGGTACAGCGAGGCAGCTTCGCGGCTGGTGGCCTGGAGCTGCCGGATAATGTTTGCCACCTCCTGCTCCCGGTGGCTGGCCTGGGCCTGGAGCCGGCCAGCAATGGCTTGCGCCCGGTCCTGGCTCTCGGCGCTGTTCAGCCGGCTGTAGTACCAGTTCAGCTCGCTGCGCAGTGCTT
Organism: Deinococcus sp.; assembly: GCA_016199255.1. Lineage (GTDB taxonomy): Bacteria > Deinococcota > Deinococci > JACQHA01 > JACQHA01 > JACQHA01. The sequence continues at coordinate 2,284 of JACQHA010000241.1, read as the reverse complement.
CTAAGCGCTGCACCAGCTCCGCTTCAAAGGCGTCCTGGGGCGGGCGCCGGGTCGTGAGCTGCCCGGCCAGTAGATCAATGAGCGCCCGGGACTTGGCCCGCTCTACGTAGGCAAAGGCTTCGGCTACCTGCTCCTTTGAGCGCAGGCAGGTGAGCACCAGGTTCTGGTAAACAGCCAGCTTGTCCTCTAAAAAGGCGGTGCGTAGCTCTTCAGTAGGCAGCGTGGCCCGGATGTGCTCGATGTGCCCTACTGCCTGCTGGTAGTGCCTGATGGCAGCGGCTACGTCGCCTTGCTGCCCGGCCAAATTCCCCAGGAGCTGGTGAGCGCTGCCAGCCAGCTGGGGAAGCGCCAGCTCCTGGGCGGTCTGGAGCGCTTGAGACCCCCAGGTAGCGGCCTCTATCGGCTGTCCTAGTGCAGCGCATAGCTCACCCCAAAGCAGCGCTGCTCTAGCCTGCTGAGTTCTGAGCCCTAGGGCCTCCAGGGCCTGGGTAGCCTGCTGGGCACTAGCTCGGGCTGGCTCCAGTTTCCCTAGCCGCCAGAGTAGAGCAGCACGGCGCAGGGAGACAAAAGCCGGCCAGGTGTGATTGCCCTCGGCAGCAAAGAGCGCGGCGGCTTGGTCCAGGCTCTGGAGCGCCTCATCCAGGCTCTGCCGCCCAGCCAGCGCTAGGGCGCGCTGGCTGAGTGCCTTGGCCTGCTCATAGCGCAGCTCCAGGCTGGCAAACGCCTGGATCGCCCGGTCATAAGCCGCTAGCGCCTCCTGGTGCAGGTTCAGGTCCAGGTACACATCGGCTATCTCTAGATCCATCTGGGCCACGTATTTAGGCGGTCCTAGTTGCACAAAAGTGCGGCGCGCCCGCTCCAGGTGTTCTAGGGCCAGGTCGAAAGCACCTTGCTGGGCGTAGAGGTAGCCCAGGTTGCAGTCCACTATGGCCACTGGGGCAGCCAGCTGCTGGGCGGCGAACACTGCCCTGGCCCGCTGGTAGGCCGCTAGGGCCTGGGGGAAATCGTCCAGGTTGGTGAGGGCATTGGCCCGGTTCATGTCTAAGCGCGCCAGGGCGATTTCCTCCGGGTTGCCTAGGTGGAGGAAGGCCTCCCGCGCCTGATCGTAGCTCTGCAGCGCCTCGCTATAGCGGTCCAGGCGCAAATAGATATTGCCCAGGTTAATGTCCAATCTGGCCGCTGCCAGCTCCTCCCCCTGGGCCGCTAGTGCCGGTTTCGCCTGCTGCGCCAGGCTAATGGCCTGGTCATACTGCCCCAGTAGCGCCAGCGCCTGCACTTTCCCTACTTGGGTGAGGGCGGCGTCTCTCTGGCGGCCAGTGGCGGTGAAGCCCTGGCGGGCCTGGTCGTACCACACAAGCGCCGCGCCGTGCTGGCCGGCGTGGGTCAGGGCAATGGCTTTGGCCCACTGGGCGGCGGCGGTGCTGTACTGGTCCAGGCCATCAGCTACTGCCAGGCAGAGGGTGGCAGCGGCCAGCGCCCGGCTGGCGTCACTGTCTTTGTACTGGTCTACCTGGGCCCTGAGCAGCGCCAGCAGCTCGGGCCGGAGCGGCCCAGGGAGCTGCTGGATGAGCTGTGCTTGCTCTGGGGCACTGGTCGCTAGGAGCTGTGCCGCCAGCGCCGTGGGATCGGTCATGCCCTCCTCATACCACCAGATCGGTGATGTCTACTTGCTGCTGGCCAGTGTATAGCGCCAGGCGGTACTGCCCTGGCACTAGGCTGGGGAACCGGAACTCCCCGTAGTTGCTGGCCGGGGCGCTAGCTAGGGTGCTGTCTCCCTGCCACAGCTCTACCTTCAGGCCTGCTGGTGCCGGGAGCGCTTGCCCCAAGACGTCCCAGTGCCCGCTGGCACGGGGGAAAAGCTGCAGGTCAATATCCAGCTCCCCGGCGCGGTAAAGCAGCTGGTAGCTGCTGGTGGGGCTCTGGCGCACCCCGGCCAGCCCCAGCTGGGAACGGCTGTCGTAGACCAGCGCCGCCACCAGGCGCTCTAGGAGCCCTGGCTGTGGGCGGAGCCGCTGCTTCAGCGCGATGGCCCGCTGGATAGTGGCCTGGGGCGCCTCCAGGGAGTGATCGGCACGCATAATGCCAGTGACCAGGCGCAACCAGGCCACATGAGCGGCGCAGCTGGCACAGTGCGCCAGGTGCTGCTCCAACCCGGCCTGATCGCTAGCGGCCAGCTTCCCATCTAGGTAGTCCGCCAGCCGGGCGAAAGGTGCTGCGCACGTGGCCGCTCTCACTGAAACCTCCCTGGTCCCATCCCCACTCTAGTAGAGACGCCCCGCCGGGG
>JACQHA010000245.1 GCA_016199255.1 Deinococcus sp. | reverse complement strand
GGTAGCTCGTCGGGCTCATAACCCGAAGGTCGCAGGTTCAAATCCTGCCCCCGCTACCACTTTTTTCGGCGGTGTAGCTCAGGTGGTTAGAGCGCACGACTCATAATCGTGTTGCCGGTGGTTCGAGTCCACCCACCGCCACTAGGGAAGATCGGGTCGCCGGTGGGCGGCCCGTAGGTCACTTATGGCCGACCTTTTGCCCACTGTACAGCGCACCATCGCCACCCACAGCCTGGCGGCACCAGGCGCTCCTCTCGTGGCGGCAGTGTCAGGCGGCCCCGACTCTACTTGTCTGCTGGACGTGCTCCACCGGCTGGGCTTTACTCTAACTGTGGCCCACCTGGACCACGGGCTGCGGCCCCAGAGCGCTAGCGACCGGCAGTTTGTGGAGGAGCTAGCCAGGCGGTATCACCTGCCAGTGTATGCCGAGCGGGCCGATGTGGCGGCCATTGCCCGGCAGCGCAAGCGCGGGCTAGAAGAGACCGCACGCGCCGTGCGCTATTCGTTCCTGAGCCGCTTAGCCAAGCAGGTAGGCGCCCAGGCCATTGCCCTGGGGCACACGAAATCGGACCAGGCCGAGACAGTGCTGCTCTGGCTGGTGCGAGGCGCCGGCAGCCGGGGGCTCTCGGGCATGCCGTACCGGCGCGGGCATTTGATCCGCCCGCTATTGGATGTGTCTCGTGCCGATGTCCTCCAGCACCTATCAGAGCGTGGGCTGGAGTACCGCTTAGACGCCAGCAACGCCGATATCACCCTGCGCCGCAATCGCATCCGCCACCAGCTCCTGCCGCTCCTGGCCGAGCTGAACCCCGACATTGAAGAGGCCCTGTGCCGCAGCGCCGAATTACGCCGCGCCGAATGGGAGTATCTAGACCATCTAGCCCGACACTGGCTGCAGCGCCACCAGACGCCCCAGGGAGTGGAAGTGGCCCGGCTGGCCGCTCAGCCCCAGGCCCTGCAGCGCTTGGTGCTCTTACAGATGCTAGAGGACAGCAGCCTGGAGGCCGATTTCCAAGCAGTGGAACGGCTGCGCTCTGCCCTGGAACGCTCCCCCGCCCGGGTAACGCTGGGCAAGGAACACTTAGGCCGGGTGGCAGGCGGGTACGTGCAGATTATTTCTCCCCCACTAATCCCCCAGAACGATGAGCAACTTGCTCAGACCCTGCCTCCCCAGGTGGACCTAGAGCGGGCCAGAGCGTTTGCGCCCCTGGTGTACCGGCGGCGGCGGCGCGGCGACCGCATCAAGTTGCGCGCCGGAACCAGAAAGCTCTCTGACGTGCTGATTGACGCCAAGGTGCCACGCGAGGAGCGGGACCAGCTCAGAGTGCTGGCCAGCGGCTCCCAGGTGCTGTGGGTGGAGGGGGTGGCAGTAGACGTGCGGGTGGCGGCTGGGGCCGTGGAAGACGACGCCCGGCACTGGATGTACCAAGCACTGGCCGAGGCCCGGCAGGCTCTGCAAGAGGGTGAGGTGCCAGTGGGAGCAGTGGTGGTACGCCAGGGCAGGATTATCGGCCGGGGGCATAACCGGCGGGAGGCCGGCGACCCCACTGCCCACGCAGAGGTGCTGGCGCTGCAGGAGGCGGCACAGAATATTGGCAGCTGGCGGCTGGAGGACTGCACCTTGTATGTCACCCTGGAACCCTGCACCATGTGCTATGGCGCTTTGGTGCAGGCGCGTATCTCGCAAGTGGTGTACGGCGCCAGCGACCCCAAGGCCGGGGCGCTGGGAGGGCTGGTAGACCTGCGGGAGGTCCCCTATCCCCACCAGGTGGCGGTGCGCGGTGGAGTGCTGGCGAAGGAGTGTGGTAAGATGCTTTCCGACCTATTCAGGAGACGAAGAAACCCTGTCTAGGACCATGCCGAGGGGTGGGAGAGTGGTTTATTCCAGATGCCTCGAAAGCATCCAGGGTCGCAAGGCCCTCGGGGGTTCGAATCCCCCCCCCTCGGCCACTTAAAAGGACTCTGCTGTGTTAGCCAAGCGCATTATCCCCTGCCTGGACGTGAAAGAGGGGCGGGTGGTGAAGGGTATTGGCTTTCAGGACCTGCGCGATGCCGGCGACCCGGTGGAGGCAGCGCAGCGCTACGACGCTGCCGGCGCTGATGAGCTGGCATTCTTGGATATCACCGCCTCGCTGGAGAAGCGGGGGACGCTGCTGGACATTGTGCGGCGCACTGCCGAGCACTGCTTCATGCCCCTCACTGTTGGCGGCGGGGTGCGCACCGTGGAAGATTTCCGGGCCCTGCTCCTGGCCGGCGCCGACAAGATCTCCGTGAACACTGCGGCAGTGGCTCGCTCTCAGCTCATTGCCGAGGCAGCTAACCACTTTGGTAGCCAGTGCGTCGTAGTAGCCATTGACGCCAAGCGCCTGGGCAGCCGATTTGTGGTCCACACTCACGGGGGTACCAGACCTACTGATCTAGAAGCCGTGGCCTGGGCCAAGCAGGCAGCTGAGCTGGGCGCTGGGGAAATCCTCTTGACCAGCATGGACGCCGACGGCACCAGAGGCGGCTACGACCTGGAGATAACCAGAGCCGTAGCTCAAGCTGTACCGGTACCGGTCATTGCCTCAGGGGGAGCAGGGACACCTAAGGATCTATTAGACGCACTTACCACCGGCCAGGCAGACGCGGCCCTGGCTGCGTCCATATTTCACTATGGGGCGCATACTATTGGCGAGGTGAAGCGCTACCTGGCATCCCAAGGCGTGGCGGTGCGGCTATGATTCCTCCTGAACTAGTATTTGACGCCAGTGGCCTGATCCCCGTCATCGCCCAAGACGCAGCCAGCGGCCAGGTGCTGCTCCTGGCCTATGCTAACCGGGAGGCGCTGGAGCTGACCCTGAGCACTGGCTTTGGCACCTACTGGAGCCGGTCCCGCCAGCAGCTCTGGCGCAAAGGCGAGACCTCGGGCCACGTGCAGCAGGTGCGGGAGGTGCTCTACGACTGCGATGGCGACGCGGTGCTCTACATTGTGGACCAGGTCGGCCCAGCCTGCCACACTGGCCAGCGCTCCTGCTTCTTCCGCAAGATCGAAGGGCTTAAAAAGCAGGTGCGGCCTCCCTCCGCCGACCTGGGGGCCATTATCCATGAACTCTACCAGGTGATCCTCTCCCGGGCCGCTGAGCTGCCCGAGGGGTCCTATGTGGCCAAGCTCTTTATCGGGGGACTAGACCGCATCCTCAAGAAAATCGGCGAGGAAGCAGGCGAAGTAGTGATCGCCGCCAAGAACGACGCCACCAGCGACTACGACTACAGCGAGCTAACTGGCCCCTACCCCCCGGAGAGCCCCAAAGGCCAGCTCATTCACGAGCTAGCTGACTTGCTCTTCCATACCTTAGTACTCATGGCAGAGCGGGGCGTGACCCCAGAGGACCTGGCAGAGGAACTCAAGAGCCGGCGTCCGTTAGCGGATGCGCCTCCGGCGCGCCACCGATAAGCTGATAGTAGAGAGTCCCGCTGAAGCCGGCAGCTGGGGGCAGGTTATCCGTTAGCGGATGCGCCTGCGGCGCGCCACCGATGAGCCGTTAGCGGATGCGCCTGCGGCGCGCCACCGATGGCCGTTAGCGGATGCGCCTGCGGCGCGCCACCGATAAGCTGATAGTAGAGAGTCCCGCTGAAGCCGG
>JACQHA010000240.1 GCA_016199255.1 Deinococcus sp. | reverse complement strand
GGGTTCACCTTTGGACCCCAACTTGCAGCTCTTAGCACCAGATGGCAGCGAGCTGGCCAGCAACAACAACTTCCCAGGTCTCTCCCTGGACCCGCGCCTAGATCTGCGCTTGCCAGCAGACGGGGAGTATACCTTGGTGGTGGCTGCTCATCGCCGGGGAGACGGCGGGCCAGAGTTCACCTACCAGCTGGCGCTGGAGCGTGGGGCGGCAGTGATGGTGACTGTATTCGAAGCCCCCGGGATGCCAGCAGCAGCTGATGATCCACGCCTGCAAGTTTTCCTGAAGAGCCGCGACGGTACCAGGCTATACACCGTGTCCAGCCAGAACCCGGTGACGCTGTTCACTGCTCCCGGCGACTACCAGCTGGAGACCCGGCTAGAGTCAGTAGAGCGCCAGGTACCTCTCACCCTGGCAGCTGGCCAGGAGCTGAGCATCCCTGTGGAATATGACTTCGGCCGGGTAGCGCTCCAGGTGCTGGAGGCAGAGGGCAGATTGGCCCAGGACGCCAGTGTGCGCTTCCGCTCCAACACCCACAGTGCCAGCGCATCAGGCAGCCAGCTCGAGGTGCGGCTGCCTGCCGGCAGCTACAGCCTGATTGCCGCAGCAGACAATATCACCAGCACGCTCCAGAACGTGCTGGTGGAGCCAGGTATCCGCCAGGAGCTCACCATCAACCTGCGCCTGGGGCGCTTAGACATTGAGCTGCCAGGGATCGAGGTGCTAGCAGCGCAGGGGATCGTCCTGGCCTCTGGCGAGGCGGAGGTACAAGTGCGGATTGTGCAGGACGGCGAGGTCCAGCCCAATTCTTTTGAGCACCGCAGCCGCCGGGATACTGCGCAGCGCGTTATTCTCGCCGCCCACGAGGGGCCAGGGGTGGTGCGCTTTGTCAGTGGCTTGCTGACTCTGGAACTGCCGGTGATAGTAGTGGCGGGACAAACTATTTCGGTGCCCTTCGACGCTCCGGCGCTGGCGCGCCAGTACGGCCTCAGCCTCTTCAGCGTTACCATTCGCGACCAGGCCAGCCAAATAGCTACCCGGGGCGCGCAGCTAATGATCATGGACGCAGCCGGGCGGACCCTCTTGGCGCTGGCTCCAGACCCGCTGCCCAACACTACCTGGCTCACGCCGGGGAATCCCCAGCTGCGCATCCGGCTAGGAGAGCAAGAACAGCTCCGCAACGATGTTCCAGTAGGCATCCCCACCAGGCTCCTGGCGGACTTTACCCCAGCAGCCCAGGCCGGGACGGCCTCTGGCGGGGTGCAGGTGGACATTATCATTGAATCGCCCAGGGAAGGGGAAATAGTGCGCGGCGACCAGGTCACCGTCACCGGCCGGGCCTCCACCACCGGCCCGGCTGGCGCTGCTCGCATTGCCATTGTGGCTGACGTGTCTGGTAGCGCCGAGCACTCCTCAGGGGCCGATCTGGACGGCGACGGCCAGGAGGAGACCATCATCCAGGCCGAGGCGGCGGCAGGACGGCTGCTGCTTGACGCCCTCAGGCGCATCGAAGCCCAGAGCCCCGGCACGGCGTTTGCCGTGACCGTCTTGCGCTTCGCTAACAAGGGCGAGATGATGGCACCGCTGGTGCACATGAGCGACCCAGAGGGAGTGCCAGCGCTGTACACCGCGCTGGACCGTATTGCCCAAGAGGGTAACCAGGGCGGCACCAACTATGTGGCAGCGCTGGACGAAGCGGTTGAAGCACTGGGAGCCAACGAACAGCCGGGCAACACCTTTATCCTGTTCATGACCGACGGCGCACCAGGCGACCTTAAGTCCAGCCTGGATGCGGCAGCGCGGGCCGGCCTGGCAGGCGTGGTGATTCATACCTTTGGCCTGGGCGACACTTTCCAGGACGAGATCTCCCCCAGCGTTTTCTTCCCCCCTGATCCCCGGGGTGGGCCAAACATCCTGGCTACAGTGGCGGCCCTAGGTGCTCTAGGGGGCACTATCACTGCTCTCCCCACTCCCGCCGACATCGTCCAGGTCATTCCCCGCCTGCCGCTCCTCGAGCTGCCCGAAGCCGAGCTGCAAGCTGTCGAGATCACCAATGTCACCACCGGCCAGTCGGCCCTCAGCGTCGAGCTGAGCCGCGATGGCTCCTTCCAGGCCCAGGTGCCGGTGTCACTGCCGCCAAGGGGGACCCTGGAGACAAACATCCTGTTCGCCACCGCCATCGCTGCCGATGGCGTATCCAGCGCTACCACCCAGGTACAGGTGCGGGGCTTTGTGCCCCCAGCCCTGACGGCGATGCTGAGCACTATTGACCAGAACCGCGGCACCCTGGAGACTGGTGATGTGCTCACTTTGGTCCTCACCCTGACCAATGCTGGCCCAGGTGCCGCTACCGGCCTGGACATCACCGTTCCCCTGCCTGACGGGATAGTGCTGCTCCCTGGCACGCTGCATGCCAATCAGATTGTGACGCTGGAAGAAGGAAGCCAATTGCGGGTTCAGCTCGATACCCTGCCACCGCCTGGCGCTGGGCGCAACAGTCTGGTCATCACCTTCCAGGGAGTGTTCCAGGGTGACAGCGCCGTACAAGCCACTGTCACTAGCCAGGAGCTAGCAGCCCAGGTCTCCGACGACCCATTCACCGCCGCCGGCGGCGACCCCACCGTCGTGAGCGCCACTCGCTAGGGAAGGAGTCTAATCGTGCGAATTGCTCTCTTATTTCTCAGCACTCTGCTCATCTCAGCAGCCCACGCCCAGGTGGCGGTGAATCTAGAGGTGGATGAGCCGTCTGACGGCACCCAGGTGGCCGAGCCCCTGGTGGCTGTCGCCGGTGTAGCGCAGGTGGAGGGCTTCAAGCCCCCCTTCGAGGTGGCGATTATCATCGACACCTCGGGCTCCACCGCTGATGCCGCTGGTGGCGACGTCAACGGCGATGGCACCGTGGACGCCACAGACAACATCCTCCTGGCGGAGATCACCGCCGCCCAGCGCCTCCTGGACGAGATGGAGGCACTAGAGGCCCTGGACCCTGCGGACCAGCTGTTCCAGGTGGCAATAGTGCGCTTCTCCACTGTTGCGGAGATTGCCGTGCCACTCACCGAGGTCAGCAACGCCTCTGGCCTGGGCCAGGTGCGCGCTACTTTGCAGCGCTTGCTGGCTGCCGGCCCCCAGGGCGCCACCAACTACCAGGCTGCCCTGGATACCGCTGTCCAGGCCCTCACCGCCGATGATGCCAGTGATTCCCTCTCTACCACATCGGTCACGTTGCTGCTCACCGACGGCGAGCCTACAGCACCAGTAGGATCCCGCACCGTGGTGGACCCCGACGATGTGGCCCGGGCGCTGGCTGCTGCCTCAGCAGCGGTTAACCAGGGGATCGTGATTAACAGCTTTGGCATTGGCGAGTCCTTTGCCACCGGCGCCGAGGTGCTGCCGGGGTTACCAGCCGACCGGGATACCCCATCTGAGATCCTTTCGCTAGTGACCGCCAGTGGCCGCTCCGGGGGCATCTTCAAGGCGGTGCCCAGCCCCCGTGACATTGTGGCCATCCTGCCCAGCATTTCGCTGGTAGGGCTCCAGGCGGTGACGGTGGTCAACGATACCCTGAGCTGGCCGGCAGTGACGCTGGAACTGAGCCCCGACGGCACCTTCCAGGCGCAGGTACCGGTGCTGCGTACCTGGCCAGACCCAGCCAGCAACGACCTGGTGGTGACAGCACTGGCCACCGATGGACAGGCCACCGCCAACGCTGCCGTGACCGTGTTCAGCCTGCGGCCACCCAGGCCGCAGCTAGTGGTGGAGCAGCTACTGATTGACAGCAACGCTGGCACCCTGGATGCTGGCGACCTGGCGACCATAGCCACCACCATCACCAATTTGGGGGAGGAGCCAGCAGCCGCGGTGGTGTTCACCAATCCTGTGCCCTCCGGCACGACGCTGGTGCCTAACAGCCTTTTCAGCGACGATGGGCAGGACTCGGCCCAGGAAGGCGATACGCTGGTGGTACAGGCGGGCGATCTGAGCGCCCCAGGCAGCGGCGACAACGATGTGACCATCACCTTCCAGGTGGTGGTGAGCGGCGAGGCCG
>JACQHA010000246.1 GCA_016199255.1 Deinococcus sp. | reverse complement strand
GTGGTGCTCTCTGGCGTGCGGCAGGGACAAATCGTCTTCCGGGTGTCGTTTTTCCTGCCGGCAGTGCTCTCCCTGGTAATTGTGGGCATTATCTGGGGCTGGGTCTATAACCCCCTGTTCGGGCTGCTGAACAGCACCCTGCGCGCCCTAGGACTAGAGAGCTGGACTAGAGGCTGGCTGGGGGAGCCGGGGTGGGCGCTGGCAGCCATTATTCTAGCCGGCGCCTGGACCTACTTTGGCTTCTGCATGGTGGTGTTCCTGGCGGCACTGCAGGGGGTGGACCGCTCGCTGTACGAGGCGGCAGTCATCGATGGCGCCTCCCGGCCCCAGGTGTTCTGGCACATCACCCTGCCCTCTATCCGCGGGGTGATCACCTTGATGATGGTCAACTCGCTGGTTGGCTCGTTCAAGGTATTTGATATTGTCTACGTCATGACAGCTGGTGGACCCTTCCACAACACCGATGTCATTGGCACCTACATGTACACCAGGGCGTTCCGCCAGAGCCTGGTGGGCTATAGCGCCAGCATGGCTGTGGTGCTGACGGTGGTGGTGGTGGCCGGGTCTTTATTCCTGCTGTGGTTCCGGGAGCGCACGGAGGTGAGCGTATGAGGCTAGGAGCGCACCAGGGAGAGGCCCTGGTCACGGCTGGCCGCTACCTGGTGCTGGTGCTTTTTTTACTCATCAGCCTGGTGCCCTGTCTCTGGATCTGGAGCTCGGCGTTCAAGACGAACCAGGAGATCTTTGCCAATCCCTTCCGGATCCCTACCAGCTGGCGCTGGGACAATTTCCAGGCCGCCTGGGCCCAGGCCAGGCTAGGGCGCTATCTGGCCAACAGCCTGCTGGTGACCATCCCCACCGTGCTGGGGGTGCTGCTCTGCACTATTCCGGCTGCCTATGCCTTTTCCCGGCTGCGGCTGCCCTTTGGCTCGGCGGTACTGGGCTTCTTGCTGATTGGCTTTGCCATCCCGGTGCAGGCCATTATCTTGCCGCTGTTTTACCACTTGCGCGATTTGAACCTGCTCAACACCCACGCCGGGCTGATCCTCTCTGAGGCGGCGCTAGGGCTGCCTTTTGGCATCTTCCTGCTCCGGGCCTTTTTCATTTCAATCCCAAGAGAACTGGAAGATGCCAGCCGGATTGACGGCTGTTCCAGCCTGGGCACACTGTGGCACGTGATGATTCCTCTGGCCCGGCCGGCGATCTTCACCCTGCTGATCTTCGAGTTCATGTGGTCCTGGAACGAGTTTTTGCTGCCCTTGCTCATTCTCCAGAACGATAACCTGCGCACCCTGCCCCTGGGGCTGGCCCTCTTAAGAGGTGGCCGCTATACTGCCAACTATGGCCTGCTGGCCGCCGGGGTGACTATTGCTTCCTTGCCTATTGTTTTGGTCTACTTAGCGTTCCAGAGGAGCTTTGAACGAGGAATCACTGCAGGAGCGCTCAAAGGGTGAATAGCACACTGCTGGGGATTGACCTGGGCACCTCGGGCTGCAAAGTCAGCGCCTTCGATCTGGCGGGCCAGGAGCTGGCTTCCAGCCGCGCCGCCTATTCCCTGGACACTTCCTCCCCCGGCCAGGCTATCTTGGACCCGCTCCAGGTCTGGAAAGCCGTAAGAGAGAGCATCCAGGCCTGCGCCGCCCAGTTGCGGCAGTCCCACCAGCCGGCACCGGCAGCCCTGGCAGTCACCGCCCTGGGGGAAGCGGTGACTGCCGTGGACCAAAAGGGCCAGCCCTTGGGGGAAACCCTCACTGCCTTTGACTTCCGGGGAGAGAGGGACTGCCGCTGGCTGGCAGAGCAGCTGGGGGCAGAGAACATCTACCAGCGCACTGGGGTGGTGCCGCACCCCATGTTCACCGCCAGCAAGCTGCTCTGGTGGGCGCGGAGTAGGCCAGAGCTGTGGCGGCAGAGCTGGCGCTTCTTAGACTGGACCGCTCTGGCCAACCTCTGGCTCTGCGGCCAGCCAGTGACCGACTATAGCCACGCCTGCCGCACTATGCTCTTCCGGCCCAAAGACCAGCGCTGGGATGAGGAGCTGCTCACCCTCACCAAGCTAGAGGCAGAGCGCTTGCCGATTACACGCCCGGCAGGCAGCCTGCTGGGCCCGGTGCGCCGCGAACTGGCCCAGGAGCTGGGGCTCTCCCCACACACCCAGGTGGTGGTAGGAGGCTTCGACCAGGCCTGCGCCGACCTGGGCTGCGGGGTAGTGGAGCCAGGCCAGGCCTGTGACAGCCTGGGCACCACCTCCTGCCTGACGGTGGTCAGCGCTCGAGCCGAGTGTCGCCCTGCTCTCCAGGTTGGGCAGTACATGTCGCTCTGCCACGTGGTGCCCCAGCGCTTTTTAGTACTGGGCGGGAGCCTGAACGGCACCATCGTGCTGCGCTGGTGGAGTGAGCGCTGCCCGGAAATTGCCCCCACGGCCCTGGACAGCCTGCCCCTGGAGCCCTCCCCGGTGCTCTGCCTGCCACATTTGGCTGGCGCCGGCCAGCCCTGGGGCGACCCCCGCTCCAAGGGGGCGATTCTGGGGCTGACCCTCTCCTCCTCTGGCGCCGATATTGCTGCCGCCCTGGCCCAGGGCATCATCCAGGAACTGCGCTACAATTTGGACCGGCTGAGCCAGATCCTGGGCCCCATTACGGAAATCCGCACCGTAGGCGGTGCTGCCCGCAGCCAGTACTGGCTGGAGCTCAAAGCCGCCATCTGCCAGCGCAAAATCCTCCGCCCCCGGGAGGTGGAAGCCACCAGCCTGGGGGCGGCCATTTTGGCAGCCCTGGGAATCCAGGCCTTTCCTACGGTCCAGGCAGCAGTAGAGCACATGGTGGCCATTGAACAGCAGCTCTGTCCCGATCCAGCCCGGGGAGCCACCTTCAGCCGGCAAAGCGCCCTGTTCAACCGGGTTTACGACACCCTCAAGGACCTTCTCCATGAACTCTGAACCCTTCTAGAAATGGGAGCAACATGAGCGAAGAGGCAGCACGCCAAGAACTAGCTAGCCTGGCCCAACTGGTGGCCGCCAAGGGCCTGACCGACGGCAACAGCGGCAACTTGAGCATCCGGCTGAACGAAGAGCAGGTGCTCATTACCCCCGCTGGCGTCCCCAAATTCCTGGTGACCCCAGAGTGCCTAGTGAAAATCCATCTCCCCGACGGCAATCCCCTGGCTGGGCAGGGCAAGCCCTCGTCAGAGCGCCATGTGCACCTGGCCTGCTACCGCCGGCGCAGCAACATCTGGGGCATTGTCCACAGTCACCCGGTCTATAGCACTACCCTGGCTGCCTCGGGGATGACTGTCCCCACCAACCTCACGGCAGAGAGTGCGATTCTCCTGCGCCGGGTGCCGCTGGTACCCTATATCCGCCCTGGCACCCTGGAGCTGGCGGAAGCCGTGGCGGCTGAAGTACACGACACCAATGCCGTGCTGCTGGCGAATCACGGGGTGGTATGCCTGGGCAAGACGCTGAAGGAGGCTTACTGCCTGCTAGAAACCCTGGAATTCACTGCCAAGATCGCCTTTAACCTCCAGCTCCTGGGCCGCCAGAACCCGCTGAGTGCCCGGCAAGTGCAAGAGCTGGCTGGTGCGTATCAGTTCATCGGGTAGTACCATAGCGTAGCGTCCCGAGGAAGGAGACTGCTGATGGGAATTAAGATCGGCCTTTTCAGTGGCTATGACCCTCGCCCGTGGGTGATGAAGGACCATGCTGAGCATGACATCGCGGTGCTAGAGCGCCTGGTGGCTACTTTAGAAGAGACCGGCCGCTACCAGGTGGTGTGGCCAGGGCGGCAGCGCTCCGGCTGGGACCGCCTCTGCTACACCACCCAGCTGGCCGAGGCCTATGCCCAGGAGCTGGCCCAGACCGAGGTAGTGGGCGTGGTCAACGTGCACCAGACCTGGACTTTCCCCCAGACCAGCCAGAAAGTCATTGCCAACTACGCCCAGCTGCTCAAGGCCAAAGATGCCACCGCCCGGCCCCGATTAGTGTTGCTCTCCATTCAAGACACCACCGTGCCGGGGATGGTGTCGGGCATGGCTACCGCCGGCGCCTACACCCAGAACGGCCAGTCCTTCTGCCATGTCTACGGCGACTTTGATGACCCAGTGACTTTGAAGGAACTCTATGCCGTCCTGGACATGTTCGACCGCCGGACCAAGGTGGAGGCCCAGGTACGGGAGGTGGTTCAGGGACTGCATGACGTGCACGCCATTGAGTTCGGGTCTTTCTCTTTGCAGATGCCCACTACCCGCATCAACCAGGAAGAGCTCACCAAGCGCTGGGGCATTACCTCGGAAAGCCTGGACCAGCAGGTGTTCTTGGACCGGGCCTTTAGTATGTTCCAGTGGGCAGGCACCCCGGGCCGGAGTGCTGTGAAGAAGATCTTGCATCCAGAGGTGGCCGAAGCAGTGGCCAAGGTCTACGACGCCCACCCGGAGAAGTTCAGCGTCATTAGTGACCGCCATACCTCCCGGGACAAGTACGCCCTGCAGGTGGCCATGTACATCGCCACCAGGGACATTGCCACTGAGCGCGGCGCCAGCGCCGTCACCATCAAGTGCCAGGATGAGTGCTCTGGCCAGTATGCTACCTGCTGCATGGCCACCTCTTTCTTGGGGAACGACGTGGACATGAACAGCCGCCCCAAGAAGGTCATCCCCACTTCCTGCGAGACTGATATGCCCACCATGTACACCCAGCTCTTCTTGCACCGGCTCTCGGGCAAGCCAGCCGGGTTTGGTGACTTCCGTTACGTGAAGACCGACCGGCGCAACAAGAAAGAGGAAACGGTGCTGGCCATTGTGAACTGCGGGCAGCACCCCCAGTACTATGCCGGCCGGGAAGATGACTCGCTAGCGGAGAAGCAGGCCGCCACTGAATACCCAGGGCAGGAGCACTTCTACGCCGCCGGGGGGGCAGCGGTGCGCATGCGCACCGCCGGCGACCAGGATGTGACCGTGGCC
>JACQHA010000253.1 GCA_016199255.1 Deinococcus sp. | reverse complement strand
GGGGTGGTGGCTTGCGCTTCGTTGGAGTAAATCGAGTCCCCCTGCTCGTTGTAAGCGCGCACCCGATACCAATAGGTGGTGCCTGCTATCAAGCTAGTGTCCTGGTAGCTGGTGAGGTTAGCCCCCGTGGTGGCAATCTGGGACCAGGTGCCGGTGGTCTTGCGTTCGATCTTGAAGCCGGTTTCGTTACTGGCGTTGTCTTGCCAGCTCAGGTTGACTCGATTCGAGCCTGAGGCGACAGCTCCCAGTCCACTTGCCGGCTGGGGCTGCCCGCCAGTCGTGTCCTGGCGAATAATCCCCGTGCTCCGGTAGGCCGCGACCAGTGCCTCTATTTCGGTTGGAGTCAACATCACATCTTGGGCATGGAAGACCCAGTCGGCCATGATCGAATAGGTTCTGGTACTGGTGGAACTCCCAGGTGACCCCAGACCATCGATGACCCAGTTAGAGAAGGAGATATTCATCAGGGTCTCGGTGTAGAACTGGCCACCGGCAGTGGTGACGAGGGTGCCGTCGATGAAGTAGCGGAGCACACCGGCGCCCCCGTCCACCTGGATGAGCAACGTGTGCCAGCCAGAGTGGTCCTCAGGGATCAGACAGGTGGTGCGGTAGCTATTTTCTTGGCAGAGATCAGCAGTACGGGCGGAGCGCGCCGCCGGCGCTGTCTCCCAGGTGGTCATCCACATCCCAGTGGAATAGGTAGGGGGGTTCCAGACATCGTAGGGGAGGTATTCAAAGTCGGCCTCAGCGTAGTCGAGGTTGCCAGGGGGATGGTTGTTGATAAGGTAGAAGGTTTGGACATTGCCATCCCGATAGGTCCTGGCGCTATTTTCGAAGAAGACGCGGGCGGCGTAGGTGCCTTCTAGGAACCGCATGGCTGTTTCAATCCGGGACAGCCGCATGCTACTCAGGGTATTCTGCGTTGTGGCCTGCAGCAGCATCAGGCGGTTGCTGGGGTCAGTGGAGTCTGGGGCGAAGGACACCAAGGAGCGAGAGTACTGGGCGTTAGAGGGTGGGCCGCTGAGGCCATCGACCACCCTCCAGCCCATCATGCCAAGGTAGGGGTCAGTGCTGCTGGCGTAGCTGAAGTCGTCGAACAAGACGCCAGCGGGTCCCACCCGGGTCACGGGGGCAGCGGGCTCTAAGCCAGGGAGTGGCTGGGCACACCCGGCGAGCAGGGCGCTGATCAGAACCCCAATTACTGGGGCTCTGCGCTGGTCTAAGCGGAAGTTTAACCGGGCTGCGGCCCTTAGCACGCACCCAATTGCCACCGTAGTCTTCCCTATCCTGAGCATTCCCATGGCCCCACAGTGACTGCAGTGGTCTTCCGGAGCTGTCACTCAGCTCTTTCTCGTCGCTTACAGCGAGGAAAAGACTGTCCCAGACAGGTGTGAAAGACTGTTTGAAGGTGTGCTAGGCACCGAACCGGCGCTTTTGCAGTGGGATCTTGGTCCAGGTACGAATAACAGCAGCTATAAGCAGCAGTACAAGAAAGCCGACGCCAACCCCATCGAGGGCTGGAACTGCCGGTGGTACGATGCAGGTGATGATCAGGCTCCAGTCGTTGAGGATGCCTATATCGCTAATGGCGCCGTCCTCAACACGCAAGGTCCAGTCCCCCTCTGGGTTGATGCCGTCGAACGTGCTGAGGACAAAGGGTGGCTCGGGTTGAAACGTGCCCTCGCAGGATGATGGTCCTGGTAAGCCACCACAGCCGTCGGGCTGCAGGTGGCTAATAGGGAATGTGGCCTCGTCGTCCAGTGTGACTTGAAAACCTGCAGCTGAGTTGCCAACACTAGTGAAGAGTGAAACCGAAGCAGTGTTCGGTGCTGTCAGTATCACATCCAGGTCGCCATCGAAGGTGTGGCTGATGTCCAGAGTGACGTTGAGATCCTCAACCAGACCCTGCTGGCCGGCAGGGCAGGCTGCAGCTGGCACAGTAATGACCGAGGGGTCCATTGGCCCGATGGTGATACTGGGAACTCCAGCCGGGATATCTTTGGGGCAATCTGTGCAGGAAAAGGTGATAGGTTGGGCCTGGGCAAGTATAGGGAACACCAAGGCCAGAGCAAGTGCTCCCCAGGATGTGTATGCTGTACGCTGCAGCATTCCCATGGCCCCACAATGGCCGTGGGGCTCTTCCGGAGCTGTCACCTAGCTCTTTCTTACCGCTTACAGTAAGGGGAATGTCGTGTCAGAGACTGGTCAGAGAAGCATGCTGGACACACAGGGACCCGGCCGCTGAGGCCGGATCCCTGCGCTGTGCGACTCAATCTAGGCCGCTACATTTTTGAGCCTAGCGCCGCCTGGTCCTGGTGAAGAACTCACAGTTTATCTGTATATCCCAATTGATGCAGGTGTCGCCTGTGACATGGGTACCACCGTTCAGGTTGTCGTTAGTCCCAGTACCACCATCAAGGAAGTCGTCTCCTGCATCACCGGTGATGATATCGTCCCCCGCACCGCCGTCAATGGTGTCGTTTCCACCATTGCCAGTGATGCTGTCATCGCCGGCAAAGCCGAAGATAGTGTTTGGTCCACTGCTGCCGGTCAGGGTATCGCCGCAGGGCATGAGGGGTGGGGTTCTCACGAACGGGTCGCCGTCGGTGTCGAACACGTCACAGCCGAAGATGTTCTCGATGCTAGTCAGGGTGTCATCGTCCGCACCACCTGTGGCCGTGCCAGGCGAGGTGGACAGGTCCACTGTGACCGGGCCGGTGGTGGAAGCGCGCGAGTAATCTGCGGTATCAGTCCCCCCACCGCCGTCAATGGTGTCATTGCCGAGCTCGCCACTGAAGAGGTTTGGCCCGGCGTCGCCGGTCAGGTCGTCGTCGAACATGGAGCCTAGGATGCCCTCACAGTTGATTAGAGTATCCATGCCCTGACCAGTGGCAGTACCAGCGTCCAGGTCTACTGTGACAGCACCTCCTGTGCTACCGAAATCTGGCCAACCGCTGAACACGAAGGACAGCAGATCGCCGCTTCCATCGCCACAGTCCATGGTGTCGTCTCCATCGAAGCCGTTGACGTCGTCATCGCCTGAGCCGCCATCGAGAGTGTCGTTGCCAACCCAGCCGCCGACGAAGTCGTTGCCCGGTCCGCCATCGAGAGTATCGTTGCCACCTAGGCCGTTAGTCCCAGAATCGCCGAAGACCTCGTCATTGCCTAGGCCACCCTCAAGGATGTCGTCCCCATCACTGCCGGCGAGGCGGTCGTCGAAACTGGAGCCCACAATGCGCTCAATTTCGTCCAGAGTGTCTGTGCCGTCGCCACTAGCGGTGCCATCGAACAGATGCACGGTGATCGGACCGGGGGCGAGGGAGTAATCTCCGGTATCGCTCCCCGAGCCACCAATGAGGGTGTCATTGCCTGCGCCGCCATCAAGGATATCGTCACCTAGGTCGCCGTCGAGGAAGTCGCTGTCTGGGCCACCGCTCAGGGTGTCGTTATCGGCACCCCCGTCGAGGGTATCGTTGCCTGCGCCCCCGTCGAGGGTATCGTTGCCCGCGTTGCCGTTGAGGGTATCCACCCCCGTGCCACCGCTCAGGGTGTCGTCGTCGGCGCCCCCGTTGAGAGTGTCGTTGTCGGCGCCCCCGTTGAGGGTGTCATTGCCTGCGTCGCCATTGAGGGTGTCGTCGCCGGCATCGCCGTTGAGGGTATCCACCCCCGTGCCACCGCTCAGGGTGTCGTCGTCGGCGCCCCCGTTGAGGG
>JACQHA010000252.1 GCA_016199255.1 Deinococcus sp. | reverse complement strand
GGCGGTGCTGGACGAGGCGGCGGAGCAGGCGCGGGCCCGCTCTGAGGTGCTAGTGCGAATAAAGTATCTGGAGCAGGAGCAAAAGCGTGGGGTCCAGCAGCTGGCGCAGTTGCAGCAGGCCATGGCAGCGTCGGCTCCTGAGCGGCAGCTGGCGGAGCTGGATGCCACTTTGGAGAAGCTGACTCAGCAAGAAGGGGAACGCCGCCAGGAGCGGGCTGCGCTGGAGCACCAGCTGGAGGCCCTGCGCAAGAACCAGGGGGTGATCCAAAGGCGCTATAAGGCCATTGCCGACGCTGGGGAAGCAGGCCCCTGCCCTACCTGTGGCCGCCACCTGGGCAAAGAGTTCCATACGGTACTGGCTCACCTCGACGGCGAGCTACAGCCGCTGGCTGTTCAGCAAGAGACATTGGCGAAGCAGGTACCAGTCCTGAATACGCTGCTCAGTGAGCTGGAGCGGGAGCGCGCCAGGCTCACAACCCAGCGGCGCGGTGTCTCTGAACAAGTTCAGCAGCGCCAGCGGCAGCAGCAGCAAAGGGAGCGGTGGCAGGCTGATCTACAGCGCTGGGCAAGTGATTTGGCCAGCCTGCGCACCGAGCTGGGGCCGGAGATTGGCTACGACGCCCACCAGCACCGCGATCTCAAAGCCAAGGAGTTGCGGCTGCGCCAGGTCTGGGAGCGGGCTATTGCGCTCCGGGCCAGCACCAGCCAGCTTCCCCAGATAGAAGCAGAACTAGCCGAGCGGGCCCAGCGCCGTAGCGAGGCCCAGCGCCGGCGGGAGGCTCTGGCCCAGGCGCTAGGGCAGCTAGGGTTCGATGCCCAGCGCTATGGCAAGCTGGTCCAGGATTACCAGGCAGCTACTAGCGAGCTGCAAGTGGCCCAGGTGGCACTGGAGCGGCGGCGGGGTGAGCGCCGGCTGGCGGAGAAAGAGCTGGCCCAGGTAGAGGCCGAAGAGCGCCGCCTTTCCGACGGGTTGCGCGAGCTTGCCGAGCGCCGGCAGGAGCTGATGACCCTGGAGGTGCTGGACAAGGCCTACACCGATCTGCGCACCGACCTGTCCAGCCGCATCCGGCCCGAGCTCTCCAGGGTAGCCAGCCGCCACCTGGCCCTGCTCACTGAAGGGCTCTACACTGCCCTGGAGCTGGACGAAGAGTATAACGTCTACATCATCCAGGACGGGGAATGGTTCCCCCTGTCCCGGTTCTCTGGCGGCGAGGGCGACGTGGCTAATTTATCGCTGCGCCTGGCCATCAGCGAGATGATCGCTGATCGGAGCGGCACCCAGCTTTCGCTCTTGATCCTGGACGAGATCTTCGGCAGCTTGGACGACACCCGCCAGCACAATGTGGTGCAGATGCTGCGCGGCCTCAGCAACCGCTTTGAGCAGATCATCCTCATCACCCATGTGGATACCGTACGGCACGCTGCCGACGCGGTGCTGCGCGTGGAATATAACGAGCAGAAGCGGGAGAGCACCGTGCGGCGCGAGACCTTCAATGATGGCTTATCCCTTGACCCAAGCGAAGCAATGCCCTCCCCACCCCAGTAGTGGCCCTGTAGCGGCGGCTGCCTTGGGTGCGGTACTCTGGTGGCATGAGTCGATTCGCCTTCTTTCAGGGAGAGATTGTCCCCATGGAGCAAGCGGTCGTGAGCGTGAGCAATCACACGTTCAACTACGGCACTGGCTGCTTCGGGGGCATCCGCGCCTACTGGAATGCAGAGGAGCAGGAGCTATTCATCTTCCGCCCCAAGGATCACTTCACCCGGTTCCTCAACTCTTGCAAACTGCTGCTCATCAATTTGCCCTATAGCGTTGAGCAGCTGGTAGACATCGCTGGCCAGCTCTTGCGCCGCGAGGCATACCGGGAGGACGCATACTTGCGTCCTATTGGTTACAAGGACGTCGGGGGGATCGGTGTTAAGCTCCACGACCTCAAGGGCCAGGTGACCATCTGGACCACGCCTATTGGCTCTTATGTGCATAACGAGGAGCGCACCCGGGTCATGGTCTCATCCTGGCGCCGGGTGCCTGATGCGGCGATTCCTCCCAGAGGGAAGATCATCGGCGCCTATGTGAACTCGGCGCTGGCCAAGAGCGAGGCAATCTTAAGCGGCTACGATGAGGCCATCTGCCTGACTGACTCCGGCCATGTGTCTGAGGGCAGCGCCGCCAACATCTTTATCCTGCGCGGCGGCAAGTGGTACACCCCGCCGGTGACTGACGATGTGTTGGAGGGTATCACCCGCAGCACGGTGATGCAGCTCCTGCGGGATGTGCTGGGCTTCGAGGTGATGGAGCGCTCCCTAGACCGCAGCGAGCTTTATTTGGCTGATGAGATCTTCTTCTGCGGTACCGGCGTCCAGGTGGCCAGCATCACCGAGGTGGACCGCCGTCCGGTGGGCGATGGGAACATGGGCAAGGTAACCAACCAGCTGCGCGACCTGTACTTCCGGGTAGTGCGGGGGCGGGAGCCAAAATACCGTTCCTGGTGCTTGCCGGTGTATGCTGGCATGCGCGCTTAGGGCTCCAGGCGTTTAACAGAGGCGATGCGGTCAAGGCCGCGGTCATAGCTGTAGATGCCAGGCAGACCAGCTCGGCGAACGTGTTCCACAGATAAGCAGTCCTCGAAGTCGAGGTTGGATTTAGCGTAAAGATCCAGGGCATTGAGCACTGACCGCTTGTGGTCGATTCCTAGGCCCTTGACCTCTAGCAAGGGTCGTACTAGGCGGGCTACCTCGGTGCGGGGCAACCGGTAGAGGGCGGGGGAGGAGAGGACGTTGACCACCTCTGCCACCACTGATTCGCTGGTGACTAGATGGACCTCGCCTCGCTCCGCTCGCCAAAATAGCGCCAGGCAGCGCTGCATCTTGCCAGCATCGTCTCTCGTCAGGAGGCGGATGAAGACGTTGGTGGCAACGAACTCGCTCACTGCCGCCGAGCGGTGGCTCGCTTTCTCCGCTCCTCCTTGGCGATGGCCGGC
>JACQHA010000236.1 GCA_016199255.1 Deinococcus sp. | reverse complement strand
CGCAGACTGCTGAGTACGCCCTCCGGGCCATTGTGTTCTTAGCCAGCCATCCAGAGGCTCCTTGCACCACCCAGCAGATTGCCCAGGCCACCCACATCCCTGCAGGCTATCTTTCCAAGGTGATGCAGAGCCTGGCCCGGGGCAAGGTCGTCAGCTCCCAGCGCGGGCTGCACGGCGGCTTCACCCTGGCCAAGCCTGCCACCGGCCTGACCATTCTCGAAGTGATGCAGGCCGTAGATCCCATCCAGCGCATCACCCAGTGCCCGCTGGGCGTGGAGTCAGGCTGCGCTGAGCTCTGCCCGCTGCACCGCCGGCTAGACGAAGCTATTGCCCAGGTGGAGCGGAGCTTTCGCCGCACCACTGTCGCCGAGCTGCTGCCCCGGAAGGCTAAACGCTGAATAGCAGCTAGGCTCTCGGCTCGCTCCCAGCCTCATCAATCATCTTCTGGAATAGCCTGATAGACCCGGGAGCGTAGCCAGCATAGTGGTTATTGAAATAGCCGTACACGTCCCCTCGCTCCAGGAAGCGCTTGACAGGCTCCACCCAGGCGCGCATTTGCTCGCTGCGGTCAATCACCAGCCGGTCCCAGGTGGTGGTGACCTCCTCAATAGCCTGCCGGTCCCCCAGCCAGCGCACGTAGCTGAAGTCGGCGGTCATCAGGTCAAATTTGGCAGCCAGCTGGCTAATCGGTGACATCCAGGCCTGGTCAATGGCCACATAGGCGACTTTATGCTGCCGCAGCAGGTCCAAGAACGGCTGGCACACCCAGGAGCGGTTGCGGATCTCCACCGCATAGCGGTAGCCTGGCGGCAACTTTTCCAAGAACGCTGCCAGGCGTTCCAGGAAAGCATCCCTGGTAGGGAAAGCCTCTTTATTAAAATAGGGGAACTGGAACACCAGCGGCCCGAGCTTCCTCCCTAAAAGCTGCATCACCCTCAGGAACTCTTCTAATTCTCCCTGGCAGTCCACCAATCGCTTTTCATGGGTAATCACCTGGGGCACCTTGGCACTAAACACAAAGTGCTCAGGAGTGCGCTCCCGCCAGGCGAGCACTGTGCGCTCCGAGGGCGCTCGGTAGAAAGTGGCGTCAATTTCCACTGTTGGGAAGTGCTTGGCGTACTCGCCAATGTACTGCCCGGGCGGCGTGCCCACCGGGTAGATCAGCCCTACCCAGTCATCGTTGCTCCAGCTGGCGGCACCTAAATAGAGGTGGCCCACGGCGCTCCTTATCCCCGTGCACTGCCTGCGCCTAACTAGGCCCCTGCACGCGCCCCCAGCGCCCAGGGGAGGCGGCTAGGACACCCTATTTTACCTCGTTTGCTTGCGCAGTGTCCGAAGCGGCGAGAAAAATGCCCAGAGAATCCCTAATGTGGTCTTAAACCCTCTGAGAACCATTTTCCCGTCTCGCACCCCGAGCCCGACGGCGCTTCTCAACTCAGTTGCCTGAAACGTATCCCTGAAGGACTACCAGCTGGCTTGCGCATTCAGGCTGGCGTTGATCATCGGTAGCACTTGGCGCGCCAGTTCCTGAGCCGACCCCGCCCGATCCCCTTGACTCCATTGCCATGCCGCGCCACAGATCGCCCAACTGGCGACCGTCGCCGCCAGTTCCGGCACCGTGTAGCCGGTCGGTCCATATGACTTGGTTCCCTTGAGCCACGTGAGCAGGACCTCGTACAGCTGTGCCTTGATCTGCCGCTCCACCAAGGGGGCAAACTGATCGTGGGATGGCACCACGCAGTGGTCGTGGAGCTGGGCCAGAAACTCACAGACCACCAGGATGAGCCGTTGCAGGTTCTCCGCGCTGAGTTTAGCATCCGCCGGTAACTTCTCACGCAGCATCTGCTGGAAAGGCTCGCGGATACAATAGTCCACCAGCGCATTTTTGTCTGCAAAGTGGGCATAAAACGTGGCCCGATTCACCGTCGCCCGTTCCGCGATATCCCGCACCGTGATGGACGGAAAGCCCTTCTCAGCCAGTAAGGCCATGAACGCTTGCTGCAAGAGCTGGCGGGTGCGCTTCTTGCGGGGATCCAGTCTTTCCTCTCTTGGCAACATTTCGGCTCCTCTGTTGTTTAACCGACAAAACCAGGCCTTTGCTCATTGACTCGTTTAGCAAACCTGCCTACAGTTTACCCAACGAGTGTTGTTTTTACAACATTCGTTGTAATACCGGGGAAAGGAGTGCCGCGGTGAACATCGTGCTGTGGATCGTGCAAGGTTTGCTGGCGCTGGGGTTTCTCATGGCCGGAGCGACCAAGTTGATGCGCTCGAAGGCACAACTGGCGCCCAGGATGCCGTGGGTAGAGGACTTCTCGCTGGGGACCATCCGGGCGATTGGCGCTGTTGAAGTGCTGGGAGCACTGGGCTTGGTCTTGCCAACCCTAATGGGGATTTTGCCTTGGCTGACGCCGCTGGCGGCACTGGGGTTGGTCGCGATCAT
>JACQHA010000242.1 GCA_016199255.1 Deinococcus sp. | reverse complement strand
CGCCTGCACGCCCAGAAGGCAGTGCTGACCCTGCTCTTAGGCTAAGCAGCGCCTATAATATGCCCATCCGCCCCACTGGGGCGATGGAGGCAGTGGTCTTATGGTGAAAGTCGGCATCATTGGCGCCACTGGCTATGGCGGCGGCGAGCTCTACCGGCTGCTGGCTCAGCATCCCCAGGCGCGGGTGGTGGCCGTGTCGTCACGCAGCTACGCCGGGCAACGCCTGGGCGCTGCCTGGCCCCACCTGCAGGGGACCCTGATGTATGACGAGCCAGAGCAGGTAGTGGCCACCAGCGAGGTGGTATTCCTCTGCCTGCCCGAGGCAGTGTCCATGACCCTGGTGCCGGGCATTTTGGCCGCTGGCAAACGAGTTATTGATTTCGCTGGGGATTTCCGGCTGCCGCCTGAGGTGTACAACAAGTGGTACGGCCACCCCCACCAGAGCCCCCAGCTCTTCCCCCAGGTGGTGTATGGGCTGCCAGAGCTGTGGCGGGAGCAGATAAAAAACGCCAAGCTGGTAGCCAACCCCGGGTGTTATCCCACAGCCACTACCCTGGCCCTGGCGCCCTTGGCGGCGCACGGCCTACTGGGCGATGACGTCATTGTGAACGCCGTCTCGGGAGTGTCAGGCGCCGGGAGATCGGCAGGCCTGGGAACGCACTTTAGTGAAGTCAACGAGAACTTCAAGGCCTACAAGGCTGGCGGCGTGCACAAGCACCTCCCGGAGATCGAGCGCAATTTGCTGCGCCTCAGCCAGGGAGAGCTGGCCAGGGGCCGGGGCAAAGAGGGCAAGCCAGGAGCGCCCCCGCCAGCCATTACCTTCGTCCCCCACCTGGCGCCTATGACCCGGGGCATCCTGGCCACCTGTTACCTGCGGCGCGACCCGGTGCTGAGCGAGGCTGACTACCAAGCGCTGTACCGGGATTTCTACGGTGGCGAGCAGTTTATCTCGCTAGTAGATGAGCCACCCCAGACCAAGGCAGTGTGGGGCAGCAACCGCTGCCAGATCCATATCAAGCTGGACAAACACAGCGGCCGGCTGCTGGTAATGTCCGCCATTGACAACCTGGGCAAAGGCATGGCCAGCCAGGCAGTGCAGAATCTGAATATTCTCTATGGCTGGCCAGAAGAAATGGCAGTGAGCAGCTTTGGCATCTTCCCCTAGGAGGCGCCGTGGACCAGGAGAAAGAGGGCAGCCAGCGGCCAGGTTCCCCTGAGGAGTGGGTGGCTAACCTGTCTAGCACGCTGCGCGCCCTCAAAGAGCGCGCAGAGCTGCTGCCCACGCTGCAAACTGAGCTGGAGCGCCTGCGCGCCGAAAATCAGGCACTGCAAGAGCGGCTGAGGCAGCCGGACCACAGTGGCGAGCTGGAGCGCCTGCGCAGCGAGAACCAGGAGCTGAAGCAGCAGGTTACCGAGCTGGAGAGTACCTCCCCCAGCCTGCCTGCTGAAGTGGTTCCACCTCTCCCTGCGCCCAGCAGCGAGGAGAGCCGCATCCTGCACGCCGCCCTCACCAGCTCTTTAGGGATGATCTGGGAAGAGCTGGGCCGCTTGAAACAGCGGCTGGAGCACACGGAAGAGAACCTGGCGGCGCTGCCCGCTGGCAGCAGTGGCCCAGAGCTGCGGCCGCTACCTGGCATTGCCCAAGCCGCCCAGGTGATGCAGCGGCTCACCAGCGCTGCCAAGACCGAGGCTCCTCCGGCAGAACCGGCGCCCCCCAGTTCCCTGGAGGAGGTGCCACCAGAGGTGGTGGCCGCTGGCCGCGCCGCAGCCAGGGCTGCGTTTGTCCCCGAGCCCCCGCCTCCTGCCGAGGCCAGGCCACAGCCGCCCCAGGCCGAGACCACAGCTACCTTTGTGCCGCCCTATGGGCGCCCCATAGAGGTCAGGCGCGAGACGCAGCTACCTTACACTCATACTGAGGCGAGAGCTGCATCCGAGCCAGCCTTTCCAGTCCCAGCCGAGGCCAAGCTGGTTCCAGCACCGGCCCCCCAGCTGGCCAAACCCACCACCTGGCAACGGGTGTGGAAGTGGCTAAAGGAGAACTAAGACTGTGAGCGAATCCCACTTGAGTGTACCCCAGGGGTTCCAGGTGGCCGGCATCCGCGCCGGCCTTAAGCGTTCTGGGAACCCCGACCTGGCCCTTTTAGTGTCGGAGCGGCCCGCCACCGCCGCCGGGGTGCTAACCACCAACCGGGTCCAGGCGCACTGTGTGGTGCGCAATAGAGCCATACTGGCCAGGGGCCGGGCCCAGGCTATCATCATCAATTCGGGCAATGCCAACTGCGCCACCGGCCCAGTTGGCGGCCAGGCCAATGAAGACATGGCCCTGGCAGCGGCTAGCGCGCTCACAATTGCCCCGGAGCTGGTGCTCACTGCGTCCACCGGCGTGATTGGCCGGCCCCTCCCCACCGACCAGGTGCGCCAGGCGGTTCCCACGCTGCTGGCGGCGCTACAAATCAAGGATATGGAGCCCGCTGCCCGGGCTATTATGACCACTGACACCCGGCCCAAACTGGCCAGCGCCACTTGCGGCCGGGCTGCCCTGGCCGGCATCGCCAAGGGCTCGGGCATGATCGCCCCTAACATGGCCACTATGCTCTGCTTTATGCTCACCAACGCCCAGCTCAGCCCTGAGCGGCTGCGCGCCGCCACCAAGGAGGCGGCGGCGGCCAGCTTCAATCAGATCACCGTCGATGGCGACACCTCCACCAACGACATGCTGATTGTGCTGGCCAACGGCAGCGCTGGGCCAGTGGACGAGGCGGCGTTCCAGGCGGCACTCATCTCCACCTGCACCGAGCTGGCCAAGGCCATCGCCCGGGACGGCGAAGGGGCGGAAAAGCTCATCGAGGTGCAAGTCAGCGGCGCCAGAAACATAGCCGAGGCCCGGCTGGCGGCCAAGACTGTGGCCAGCTCGCCCCTGCTCAAGGCAGCGGTGCACGGCGCCGACCCCAACTGGGGGCGCATTGCGGCTGCACTGGGCCGGAGCGGCGCTGAGCTTGACTCAGAGCGCCTCACGGTTCGGGTCCAGGGCCACTGCCTGTTTACCCAGGGCATGCCCCAGGCCTTCACCGCCAGCCAGGTGAGCCAGGCCATGAAGACTGACACGGTGGTCATTGAGGCGGACCTGGGGGTAGGCAGCGCCAGCGGCAGCGCCTGGGGCTGTGACCTCACCGAGGGCTACGTGCGCATTAACGCCGACTACACCACGTAACATGCCCTCCCCTTCCTTGCTCATTAAACTGGGCGGCAGCACCCTCACCAGTGTCGCCGCTATCCAGGCTGCGGCCCAGGCCATTGCGGCGCTCCAGGCCAGCGGCTACCAGCCGGTGGTAGTGCACGGCGGCGGGCCAGAGATCCAGGCCTGGCTGAAGCGCTTGAACATTGAGAGCCGCTTCGAGCGCGGCCTGCGGGTCACCAGCCCGGCCGCCATGGAGGTCATCGAGATGGCGCTAGGGCGGCTCTCCAAGGACATTGCTGCCGCCATTGGCGCCGCCGTTGGTCTGAGCGGCAAGGACGCCGGTACTGTACGCTGCCGGCCGCTAGACGCCGCAGTGTATGGCCTGGTGGGGGAGATTACCCGCATCGAACCAGCCCTGCTCTACCATCTGGTCGCCGGAGGATTTGTGCCGGTGCTGTCGTGCATTGCCCTGGGCGAGGATGGGCTGACGTACAATGTCAATGCCGACATGGTAGCTGGCGCCGTGGCTGGGGTATTACAGATTCCGGCAGTGTTCATTAGCGACGTGCCTGGGGTATTGCGCGATCCCAAGGACCGCAGGTCGCTCCTGCCCCAGCTCAGCGCCGCCCAGGTGGCGGAGCTCATTGCCCAGGGCATTATTTCTGGCGGCATGATCCCTAAAGTAGAGGCGGCACTGGAAGCAGTGCGCCGGGGTGCTCCCTGGAGTCTGCTTACTGATCACTTAGACGCCGCGGCCCTGGCGGCCCAGAAACATCGCGGCACTAGGCTGCACCCTTCTTAACCCCACCTCAACCTCCCCAACGCCTGCTCAACACCTGCCCTCTAGGCTGCTCTAGGGTGCCTGGCGCGGCCCACCTGGGGGAGGTACCACATGATCCGACGCACAGCAGGGCTATTACCGATAGTAGGTGCCACGCTAGTGGTGTTCTTTCTCTCTGCCGGTTTCACCCGGAGTACCAATGTACAGCGGCTATCGATTCCCACCCAGACGCGCGCCTCTGGAAATCTCAAGATCTCTAGTGCCATACACCGCCTGATCGCCCAGGGCCTGGCCAGAGCGGACTTCCGGCAAGGCCAGGTAGATATCCAGCAGGGAGAACTGCGAGTATTTGTGGAGGCCGCCAGCCACACCACCGCACTGGTGAACGAGCTGCGCCAGGCCGGGGCCACCATCGAACTGGCAAATGAGGAGCTAGGCATCGTCCAGGCCAGAGTGCCTGTGAGCAGCCTTGGGGAAGTAGCGGCCCTGGAAGCCACCCGGTTCATCCGCCTGCCGGATATTGGGGTGCTCAACGCTGGAAGCGTCACCAGCCAGGGCGATGCGGTGTTGCGAGCTGATGACCTGCGGGCCGAAGGGTTCAACGGCAGCGGCATCAAGATTGGGGTTATCTCCGACGGTGTTTTCGGCCTGGCAACCAGCCAGGCGAGCAGCGATCTACCGTCAGTGGTCACTACCCGCTCGTTCCGAGCCGACGGCGACATCACCGCTGGCCTGGACCCAGGCAGCAAGGGCTCCGAGGGCACCGCCATGCTGGAGATCATCCACGACCTGGCTCCTGGCGCCCAGCTGTTCTTCGCGAACTTCCTCACTTCCCTAGAGTTCATCGCTGCCCAGGACTGGCTAGCCAACGATGCCGGCGGCAACGGTGTGGACATTATCGTGGACGATATCGCCTTCTTTAACGTTGGCGCCTACGACGGCAGCAGCGCGGTGTCCCTGAATGCCACGGACACGCTTTCCGCAGGGGTAAAGGCTTACGTTACCTCAGCCGGCAACCAGGCCCTGCGGCACTATGAAGCCGATTTTGTCGACTCCCACCCAGCTATTGAGGGTGGGTTTCACGATTTTGCCGGATTCGGCGCCAGTGCCGACGAGGTGCTGGACCTGGGGATCTTACCCAATGGCCAGGGCATCAGCGCCTTCTTGCAGTGGAGCGATCTCTTTGGCGGGTCGGGCAACAACTACGACCTGTGGCTGGTGCAGCTAGATCCCAACACCGGCCAGTTTGTAGGCTTCCTGCCAGCCATTGGTGGCCAGGACGTGCAAGACGGGAATGACAACCCCACTGAGAACCTGAGCTACACCAACAACACCGGCGGCTCGCTGCACATTGGCCTGGGGATTCGGAAGCCCAACAGCGCCCATGCCAACCGCCACCTGGACCTGTTCGTCTTCACCCCCCAGCCGGGCAACTGCACCTCGGCACTCCAGTACAACACCCTGGAGAGCAGCGTCCCCAACGTGGCTGATGCCAGCAATATTATGTCCGTCGGCGCAGTGTACTACTCTGCCAGCCCCAGCATGTTCAGCGGCACGCTAACCAGCACCGAGTGTTTCAGTTCCCGCGGCCCTACCAACGACAGCCGGTTGAAGCCTGAGGTGGTAGCCACCGATGGCGTGTCTACCAGCGTCAACAATGCCGGCGGGGACTTTACTACCTTCTTCGGCACCTCCGCCGCCGCGCCGCACGTGGCGGCTATTGCTACGTTGCTCCTGGACATTAAGCCGTCCCTCAGCGCCAGCCAGCTTCGCGCCACCGTTAT
>JACQHA010000233.1 GCA_016199255.1 Deinococcus sp. | reverse complement strand
GGCCATGATGATGTCGGCCCCCAGCGCCTCTTGAACTTGGATGGAGTACTCGGGGGTCAAGTGGTACTCGCTGCCATCAAGATGAGAGCGAAAGGTGACGCCCTGCTCAGTGATCTTGCGCTGCGCTGCCAGACTCATCACCTGGAAGCCCCCGGAGTCGGTGAGCATCGCCCCCTCCCAGGCCATGAAGCGATGCAGCCCCCCAGCCTGCCGCACCACCTCTTGGCCAGGACGGAGCATCAAATGGTAGGTGTTGGCCAACACCACCTTGGCACCGGCCTGCCACACTTGCTCTGGGGTCAGCCCCTTGACTGTAGCCTGAGTGCCCACCGGCATAAAGGTCGGGGTCTGCACCACCCCGTGGGGGGTGATGAACTCCCCTAGCCTGGCTAGGCCATCCTGGGCAATCCCCCCAAACTGGAAGCTCACCGGCTACTCCCCAAGATTGGCTAATTCGCACCCAAATTGAAGGCAAGCGCCCCTACTTTGAGCATTGCGCAAACGATTTCTGGAAAAAATATGGCCCCACATGTCCAGGCATAGTAGCACCCCCTAGGAGGCAGATTCTTGATGTGACCTACAACGCTTCTTACTACGCTATCTTAAACGTTTTTAATTACGTAATTAACTACTCCTTCAAATACGTGACATATAACGTAACTCAACGCAGGTTCCGCCACACCACCAGGAGCAGTGTGCCACCAGTGAGGGTGTGTAACAGCAGCACTGGCAAGAAAGAGCGGGCGCGGTAGGCGATATAGCCAAAGAGAAAGCCACCGGGAAAGGAGGCAATGAATTCTACCGGCGCTTTTCCCAAATGCACCAGGAGAAAGGGAATACTCTGCAGGAGAATCGCCAGCGCTGCCGGCCGATCTAGCCCCAACCAGGCTAAGACCTGCTCCAGGCCACGTTTACCGCTGGTGGCCCTGGCCAGCCCCACCCAGCGCAGGAGCCTTAGCCAGCGGCCACCACCTTGAGGTGGCGGCGGCTCCTCAGGTGGGAAGGCAGAGCCAGGGAGTAAGAAGGCCAGCAAGAACCCCTGAAAGAAAAACTGCTCGGCAAACAGCACGAGCTCGAACTGCACCAGGATGACCCAGGCATCTCCCTGCAGGTAGGGGCGGTAGTACTGCTGGAAAGCTGGCTGCCCACCGACTATGACCAGAAATGGCAGCGCCAGCACATAGCCCACGGCGATAATGCGCCGTCCCAGGACATTGGGCCAGGCCAGGCCAAGCTGGGTAGGGCGGCGGCCCAAAAGGGCGGCGATGCCCAACGGGGCCATAACCCCCAGCACCAGGCTGAGGCCAGCCCAGAGCCACAGATAGCCGACACTGCTCCACAGCCTCTGGCCCAGGCGGTAGGTGAACCGGGTGTAATCCACGAGCCAGCCAGGCATGCTGGGCTGGGGAGCCACCCAGAACAGGAAGACCCAGGCAGTGGCCACGAGCAGCACCAGGAGAGCGATGTACCAGTGGCGAACCGCAACTGGAGGCACGAGCCAGTGTACACTTACTCCGATATGTGGCAAGAGAGAGAACGCCTGCGCATTGCCACCAAAACCCTGGGGTGCAAGGTCAACCAGGTGGAAACTGAGGCCCTGGCAGCAGCCCTGCCCCTGGTAGCCGTGGACTTCCCCCAGGCTGCGGACGTCTACCTTATCAACTCCTGTGCTGTCACCGGTACTGCCGGCGCCGAGTGCCGGGCGGTGGTGCGCCGCGCCCGGCGCGCTAACCCCGAGGCGGTCATTGCCGTCACCGGGTGCTATGTGGAGCTGGCCAGGGAGGAGCTACGCGAGGCCGGGGCCCACATCTTAGTGGACAACACCCACAAGGCCCAGTTACCCATCCTGGTAGCGGAGCACCTGGGGCTGGAGCTGTCGGACTACGAAGCGGCGGAAACCGTCTGGGGCAATGGCGAAGCTCCAGGGGAGCGAATCCGGGCCTTTTTGAAAGTGCAAGACGGCTGTGCTGCCGGCTGCTCGTACTGCATCATCTGGAAGCTGCGGGGCGAGGAGCGCAACCGCCCCATAGCTGCTGTGGTGCGGGCCGCAGAGAAACTGGCGGCGCAGGGCATCAAAGAGATCGTCCTCACCGGGGTACACCTGGGCGCCTTTGAGCCAGGGCTGGTGGTGCTACTACGGGAACTGCTCCCGATAGGGCCAGCGCTGCGCATAAGCTCCCTGGAGCCAGAGTGCATCAGCCCAGAGCTTTTGGAACTGATGGCCCAGCAGCCTAGAATCCGCCCCCACCTGCACCTGCCACTACAGAGCGGCTCAGACCACATCCTGGGTAAGATGCGCCGCCGCTACCAGTACCGGCACTTCCGGGCGCGGGTGCGGCAGGCCTATGAACTGGTGCCAGGCTTCTCCTTGTCCATGGACCTGATTGCCGGCTTTCCCGGAGAGACCGAGGAAGACCACCAGGCTACAGTGCGGGCGGTCGAGGAGAGCCGCCCGGTGAAGCTGCATGTCTTCCCCTTCTCCCCCAGGGAGGGCACAGACGCTGCGCTCATGCCCCACCAGGTCCCGCCCCCCTTGCGCCAGCAGCGCACCGCAGAACTCATTGCCCTGGGGGAAAGAATCGTGCAGGAACACATTGCTGACCTAGTGGGCAACACCACCCCATTTCTAGTAGAGCGCGTCTCTGACAGCACCGCCCGGGGCTACACCCCGGGGTACCTGAAGGTGCGGGGCCGGGGCATTGCCCAGCCCGGCCAGGACCGGGGGCTGCTGGTGCAGGGGGCAGAGGGCAATGTGATCACTGGCGCTGTGCTACCCTAGCTGGCGGCGCTAGTAGCGCTTCTGGAGGTTCTTGTGAGCGGCAAAGTTATTCGGATGCGGCGGATCTTCAACCCAGCAGACAACAGAGCCTGCATTATCGCTATCGACCACACCCAGTTTATGGGGCCGGTGGGGCCACTGGGCAACCCGGAGAAGGCAGTGGCAGCAGTGACTTCCAGCGGCCCGGATGCGCTGCTGATCAGCGCCGGCATGCTACGGCACGGGGTCAAGGCCCTGCCCCGGAATGTAGGTACCGTGCTGCGCATTGACGGCAACGGCACCACCCTGGGGGACTTCGAGGCGTCGGGCAACGCCCTGTACCGGGACGTAGAGAGTGCGCTGCGCCTGGGCGCCGATGCGGTGGTCATTATGCTCTACGTAGGCTTTGAGCGCGAGGCAGAGCTGCTCAAGGAGGCGGCGCGGGTGGCGGAGCAATGCGACCGCTGGGGCATGCCAGTCATGATGGAGGTGTGGCCCAAGGGGCCGGGCATCAAGCGCTCTGATGACCCAGAGGCGATCAGGATCGGCTGCCGGGTGGCCAGCGAGCTGGGGGCGGACATTGTCAAGACCTTCTACACCGGCTCGATTGAGAGCTTCCGCGAAGTTACCAGTGGCTGCCCGGTGCCGGTGGTGGTCTTGGGCGGCGCCCAGAAAGACGACGTGAAGCAGGTGTTCACCCTGATCCACGATGCACTGCAGGCGGGCGCCAGTGGCGTGGCCATGGGCCGCAACGTGTGGGGCATCAGCAATGTGACCCGCATGGTACAGGCAGTGAAGGGCCTGATCCACGAGGGCTGGGGAGTGAAGCAAGCCCTGACCCACCTGGGGTAGCAGTATGCCGGACTGCATCTTCTGCAAGATC
>JACQHA010000235.1 GCA_016199255.1 Deinococcus sp. | reverse complement strand
GAGCAGTACGTGCTCACTGAGTCCAACAAGCTGGGCATTGGCACTATGGGCTTTGGCGGCGACGCTACGCTCTTGGGCTGCAAGATCGGCGCTATTAACCGCCTGCCCGCCAGCTTCTTTGTGTCGGTGGCCTATAACTGCTGGGCGTTCCGGCGCATGGGGGTGGTGTTAGATGCCCACACTGGCGCCATCAAGCGCTGGCTGTACCGCGATGACACTGAGACCCGTCGGCTGGCGAAAGACACTGGCATCCCCATTACCGGCCGGGAGGTGCGACTGCGGCCGCCCATTTCTGAGGCCCAGATCCGCCAGCTGCGCGTGGGCGACGTAGTGCTGCTGGACGGCCTGATCTATACCGGCCGGGACGCGCTGCACAAGTACCTGATGGACCACCCAGCGCCGGTGGACCTGAAGGGCGGGGTGATATATCACTGCGGGCCGGTGATGCTGCAGGAGGGAGGGAAGTGGGCGGTGAAAGCCGCCGGACCCACCACCAGCAGCCGCGAGGAGCCCTATCAGGCGGACATTATTAAGAAGTTCGGTGTGCGGGCCGTGGTGGGCAAAGGCGGCATGGGAGCCAAGACTTTAGCGGCGCTCAAGGAGTGTGGGGCGGTGTACTTGAACGCCATTGGCGGCGCTGCCCAGTACTATGCAGAGTGTGTCACCAACGTGCCCGGCGTCCACTTCCTCAAGGAGTTCGGCGTGCCCGAGGCCATGTGGCACCTGGAGGTGAAGGGGTTCCCGGCGATTGTCACCATGGACGCCAATGGCAACAGCCTGCATGCCGATGTGGATGCTGCCTCGAAGGCCAAGTTGAGCGCCTACGCCCAGGCGGTGTACTAGCTAGGAAGGAGAGCGCCGTCGATCTGAACGAGCGCGTATATTCAAATAATGAAGGACTTTGCGTCGGACATTATCAGCTTTCTGCGGGGCCAGAACCTTTCGACGGAAGATCTCAATCTGCTGGTAGATTGGGCGGCTAGCGAGCTCCGGGCCGCCAGTGAATGGCTGGACCCTGATGTGCTGCCTACCTATGGCGAATACCTCCTGGAGCTACTGGAGCACGCAGTGCGCCTGGCCAGCCGCAGCGGCGACACCGCCAGCGTCGTTGCTCTATTAGATCTGGCCTTTGCCCGTGATGAGATCATCGCCGAGCAAGAGGATGACGGCGACGAAGTAGCAGACGAGTTCGACGAGCCAATCCAGGCTTGAGTCAAAATGTGTAGTGCCTTAGAGAGCGAAAACTCCAGTGCGCGCGTCCCCTGCAGGCGCCCCGTGAGGGAGTGCCCACGATACGGCTCCCGCTCTAGCTGGAGCAGGAAGGTTATAGCCTGTTCTGTGAAGCTGCCGAACTCCTGAAGGTCCTTCTCCGCTGGCCCGGTGAGCCTGACGGTGAAGCGCTCACTGGGCATCAACGGGAATGCCGCGCTTCCGGGCTAGCTCCCGCACGTCCTTGGTGCGCCCAGCCCGATACTCCCGTACCGCATGGCGGGCCAGGGCCTCAAACGGATTCCCTGCCCTGACATAGTGCAGCACGTCCCCATCGCGCCGGAAGACGAAGGTGTCCCCGGGCCGCACGCCGAGTTCTTCCCGGATGCGCTTGGGAATCGTGAGTCGTCCCTTTTCATCCATTCGCACCGTAATAACCTGGGCCATCGGCACCTCCAATAGTGGGAGATTCCCACCACCCCGAGTCTACCACAGCAGCGCCAGGGGTATACTGGGGCTACCTCACCACTTCCCAACCTCAAACCGCACCAAGCATTTCTCTGGGCCCTGCTATGGACCTAGAGAAGTTCGCCCTACTGTCGCGTTCACCGTCCGGGTTTCCAGAGGGAGAACCCTGCCAGAGAGAAGTCGTGATCGAAACTCATGGCGGTGGTACAGCTTCCACTTCCATAACCGCAAAGCTGACAGCTTTGATCCGTTCTAGACGAGACTAATTCTCGAAGCATTGCCAATCCTGATCCCACTTTCGGCCTATTAAGTCAGAGGAGGCCGGAAGCTGAACCCGGCCGGGAGGTGGCCAGCGTGTCCCTAGCGGCACTGATTAGGCGAGTGGTTTTTGTTGTCTGGCTGGGGCTTGTGGTCTCGGCTTTGGTGCCAGGTGAGGTGCAGGCGGTGGGAGAGCCGCTCGTGGTGCTCGCTCCAGAGCGGCAGGAGGTGGCTCCTGGGGAGGTGGTGACCCAGGTGTTCAACATTAGCAATCACACCTCTGATGAGCTAACGGTGGTGCTGTCGGCGAGTTCGCCTCTGCCAGTTTTGAGCACACTGGGAACGCGCCAGGTGCCACCCGGTGACAGCCTGGTGCCGGTGACCCAGATGGTGCCACTCCGGACCCAAGCGGGGCCAGTGCCGCTGGTGCTTCAAGTGGAGCTGTATGGCATACACTTCACTGCTCAGGCAGAGGTGGTGGTGCGCCGCGCCGCTGGCCTCAGGGTCCAGGCGCCGCCTCGCGTCACTGGCACTGGTGGGGTGGCAACGGTGCTGGTAGAGGTGGAGAACACCGGCAACGCTACCGATACTTTCGCGCTCACGGGTGAGACTCTAGCGGGCTCCCGCCTGATGCTCTGGCCGGCGGAGCTGACGCTGCCTCCCCAGGGGCGCGGCGAGGCCCGGCTGCTGGTCATGCTGGCATCGGCTTCTGAGGCCGTGACGGTGACCGCTGCTAGTTACTTTGATCCTGCAGTCCGCCAGGAGGTGGTTACTGAGGTTCGTACTGCGGGTCGGGAGCCGGCTGAGCAGTTTGTGCTGCATGGCAGCGTCACTGCCACCCTCATAGAAGATGTGACGCTAGGCATCAAGCTCGCTGGGCCGCTATCGAACTATATAGATCTAAGTGCAGACCTGAGGCTGAGCAGCGATGCAGTGCCAGCGCTGACTGGGACAGTAACGCTGACTAGTGATGACCTGGCGGTGGTACTTGGGCAGGTGGACCCGTGGCCGCTGCTGGCGCCCCGGGGGCGGCAGCGCCCCCAGCCGCTCCTGGCGCCGCTGAATACCGGGCAGATGCCCCCGGTGCTTGGCCTGGCTGTGGGCGGAAAGGGAGGTGACTTCGATTATGCCCTGGTAGCCGGTGGGGATCTGGCCTCAGGCAGGGTAGCTGGGGGAGTAGGGCTGGGAATTGAATCAGGCCCCTGGCGCTTAGATCTGGGGGTGGTGGGCGGCAGCGCTGTACCGGAGCGGCTGGCCCTGGTGCTCTCGGGGCAGCCGGCAGAGCAGCTCAGGCTCCAGGGCGGTGTGACATTAGATGGAACAAAGGGGCTCGCCCTGGGCCTGGGGCTCATAGCTGGTTCACCGGCACTGTCCTGGCGCGCTACATTGGGCGCTGCTTCGGGACGGTACGAGGCACAGCTCGCAGTGCAGGGGCGATTGACCAGTCCAGGCCTGCCTGTAGGGGTTGCCTACCAGGCAAGTACTGAGCTGCAGGCTGGTACTGGTGGCCGTAGCATTGGCGCCCAGCTAGGGCTGACGCTGGAGCTGGGGGACGATGACACCTTGGGGCTGGACTATGCCTTCCAGCGCACGACGTCATCGAGGGCATTGTTCCACCAGGAGGGCCAGCTACGGCTGGAAGGGCATTTTGCCTTGGGCAGCAGCCTGGGCTTAGACCTGGCGTGGGAACGGCACCGGGAGCGGGGGTTCCAGGATCTACTGGATGTCCAAATAAGCGGCCTGTTGCCAGTGGGTGATGGCCTCCTGGGCACAGTGGGCGTGCAGCTCTTGAGGCCAGGCGGGCTAGGTACTGTGCGAGCGGAGTTAGGGGTTCCTACCCCTCAGGGGCTGCAGGAACTAGCGGTAGAGCTGACGCCGCAACGTGGTCAATCGATGCTGTGGCAGGCTGGGCTGACCCTGCGCCTGGGCGGCGCCACCTGGCGGCTGGGGATGCGCTCCGGCGAGTTCACCTTGAGCGTCAGCCAGGATCTGCAGGTAGCAGTAGATGGGGCGGTAGTGGAGACCTTAGGAGGGACGAGTGGCAGCACTGTGTCCGGCGTGTTGTTCGAGGACCTGGATCTAGATGGCGTCCACGATGCAGCAGAGCCGGGGGTAGGCGGGGTACAGGTAAGAGTAGGCCTTGGCGGTTCCCGTACCGACGCAGCCGGGCGGTTCCAGATCAGGCGCTTGCCGGCTGGGCCGGCGCTGGTGCAACTGGTGGACCTGCCGGCGATGTTTGCCGTGCTGCGCCAGCCTCAGCTAGACGTACACGTTGGCGCCCAGCAGCTGGCTATCCCGGTGATTAGAACGGGGACCATTCAGGTGCGGGTGTTTAGCGATGCCAACCATAACGGCTTGCTGGATAGCGGGGAAGCTGGCGTGCCGCAGGTGGGGCTGGTGCTGAGCCGGAGCGGCCAGCCTGTGCGAGCGCTGATCGCCGATGACGCTGGCATCGCTCTGTTGCCCGATTTGCTGCCTGGTGTCTATCAAGTGGCTCTTAACGCCGCGCCTGGTGAGGTGATAGCAGTGGAGGTGGCCAGCGGGGCACAGCAGCAGGTGGCGCTGGCGCTGCCGGGGCCGCTAGTACGGCGCACCTTCTCACCAGGCGACGTGGCCCTAGGAGTAGTGGTGGAGGAGCCGGTAGTGAATAGTGGCGGGAGCACTGTGCTGTCGGTAACCGCCTCTGCCCCGCTGCAGGCAGTATGGGTGCAATGGCCCAGTGGCGCGAGAGAAGCGCTCTCTGGTGTCCCCGGCAGCCAGACCTTCGTAACCTCCCTGGCGGTTCCGCCCCAGGAGCACGGCGTCCTCACTCTGATGGTGGTGGCAGTGACCAGTGATGGCCGGGAGCTGTCCCGTCCCCTCACGCTCCTGGTAGAGGGCAGCCAGCAAGGAGGATAGACATGCACAGGTGGCAGGTGTGGGTGCTGGTAGTGGGGCTACTGGGAAGCTGGGGAGCCTCCAGGGGAGCGGCCCAGATGGCCCTGGGGGTGTCCCCAGCCAGGGTCGAATTGGAAGTGGCCCCGGGGATGGTCTACGCCGGCACACTGGTAGTGCGCAACCAGGGTGATGAGGCTGGGGTGGTGGCAGTGTCCCTGGCGGACTTCCTGCAGTTCGCCGATGGGTCTATGGCGATGGTATCGCCAGGCACTGCGGCGCGCTCCCTGGCTGCCTACCTGACCTATAGCCCAGCTAGCTTTCTCTTGAGTCCTGGAGAGCAGCAGCTGGTACGGTTCAGCTTGGCGCTGCCCCCAGATGCCCAGGGCAGCTACTACAGCCTAGTAGTGCTGGGACCAGAGCCGCCGCTGCTCTCCGGCTCCGACATGCGGTTCAGCGTGGTGCCCCAGGTGGCGGTGGCGCTCTATGCCGCCGTTGCTGGGACACAGCTCCCCGCCGGGGAAATTGTGGGGCTAGCAGTGGACTGGCAAGAGGGGCAGCTGGTGGCCCAGGTGACGTTTCAAAACAGCGGCAACGTGCCACTCCGCCCGGGTGGCCGCCTGGTAGTGCTGGACGGCGTTGGAGTGGTGGTGTGGGAACAGGAGATCCCGCCCAGCCTAACCCTGCCCCAGGTGGCTCGTGAGCGATTATTGCCGCTGGGCACGGCGCTAGCACCAGGGCAATATGTGGCGGTAGTGACCCTGGAATATCAAAGCCAGGCTCTGGTAGTGGGCGAGGCAGTTTTCAGTGTCCCTGAGTGAGTAGGCGAAAGGAGAGGAGCAATGAGGATCTTGGTAGCAGGAGTGTTAGCGGTGCTGCTTGGTTTCCCGGTGGCGCTGGGGGTAGATTCCCAGGAAGTCACGGTAGATGTGGTGTGGGGTGTGGAATCGGCCATCAACGCCTTTAACTTGAATGCCTGGGGCTGTGCCATGCCAATCGATTTCGGCGTGGTGAATATCGAGAACAGCCCCAAGGACTCGGGCTGCGACCTGGTGTACCAGATCGATGCGTCACCCGCCGGCAGTGATGGCGAAGTGCGGCTCAGTGTCCGGCTGGCGGCGTCTATGCCCTCAGGCTCGTCGTTGAAGCTGACGGCTACCGTTGATCCAGGGAGCAGCGGGGTGTCGGAAGGGGCCAAGACCCTGAGCACCGCCTCCCGGACCCTGGTGAGTGACATTGCCGCTGGCGCCGTGCTGAGCCCGGCGTTTGACTCCACTGGCAGTATTGACCTGCAAATGTCCGCTACTGCCACTGCTACTGAGGGCAGCTTCAGCGCGGCAGTGCTGTTTACCGTGGCGCTGTTCTAAAGAGAGTGCAGTCGCTGGCTGGTGACCTGGGCTTGAGATAGGCGAGAATGGACCCCAATAGGAGGGCCAGATGGGACGGTTCTTGCTGCTCAGCCCAGGGCTGCGTCTCACCAGCGCTGCTGATCTCCAGCCAGGCCGCACAGTTCTTACTCCCAGCCCGCGGGCTGCCCGGGCCCTGGGGGCGCCGCCCCACACGCTAGAGGACCAGGCCAGGCAGACTCTGAGCGCTCGCGGGCTGGGAGTAGCGCCACCGCTATTGGCCCAGCGCCAGCTGGAGGCTGCCCTGCGGGAGGTGCTGGAGATAACAGATCCAGCAGGCACCGCCCGGGCCTGGGCCCCTACCTTGCGGGAGCTGTTGTGGACTGGCGTCAGCGCTGAAGCTTTGAAAAAGTCTCACCTGTCACGGGCTCGGGAGCAGGGCGTGGTGCTAGAGGCTTACCAGGGCCGGCTCCAGGAACTGGGCCTGGTGGACCAGGCTGCGGTGCTGTGGGAGGCGGTGCGGCTCAACCCCCGGCGGCAGGCGCTTCTG
>JACQHA010000231.1 GCA_016199255.1 Deinococcus sp. | reverse complement strand
GGTGTGGCGGTGCATCCGGCAGGCAGCTTGGTCTATGTGACCAACTGGTTCAGCGATACGGTCTCGGTCATGGCTACTGCCACTAATACGGTGGTAGCCACGGTGCCAGTGGGCGATCGCCCGCTTGGGGTAGCAGTGTCTCCCGATGGCGCCAGGGCCTATGTGGTGAACTTTGGCAGTGACAGTGTCTCGGTACTGGACACCACTACTAATAGCGTGATCGGTGCGGTGCGGGTGGGGCGCGGCCCTACGGCGGTGGCCTTTGCTCAGGTGATAGGCGCACAGCCCTAGCTGTGGCTGCGATTCTTTGATGGCTGTGTCGCGTGATACTATCTAGCGCTAGCAGTTCTTAACCGTAGGTAGGTCGCGCAGAGGTGGAAGCAATGAGGAAGAAGAGAAAAGTCAAATGGGGGATTCTCAGCACAGCTAGAATTGGCGTGGAGAAGGTCATTCCCGCCATGCAGCAGGGGGAGCGCTGTGAGATTCTCGCTATTGCTTCCCGGGATCTGTCACAGGCCCGGAAGATTGCTCGCCAGCTGGGTATCCCGCGGGCCTATGGTTCCTACGAGGAACTTCTGGCAGACCGGGAGGTGGAAGCGGTCTACAATCCTCTTCCCAATCATCTGCACGTTCCCTGGTCCATCAAGGCCGCCGAGGCTGGCAAACATGTGCTGTGCGAAAAACCCATCGCCATGTCGGCCCAGGAAGCCCGGCAGCTCCTGGCGGTGCGCGACCGCACCGGTGTCAAGATGCAGGAAGCGTTCATGGTCCGCACCCACCCCCAGTGGCTGGGCACCCTGAAGCTGATACACTCCGGGAAGATCGGGGAGCTGCGCGCCGTCCAGGGATTCTTCAGCTACTTCAAGCTGGATCCCGGCAACATCCGCAACATCCTGGAATACGGCGGCGGCGGCGTCATGGACATTGGCTGCTATCCCATCACCACCTCGCGCTGGGTTTTCGGCGAGGAGCCCAAGCGGGTGGTGGCCCTGGTAGAGCGGGATCCGAAGATGAAGATCGATCGCCTCACCTCGGCCATTTTGGACTTTCCCTCGGGCCAATCAAGCTTTGTGTGCAGCACCCAGGTGGTCCCCTACCAGCGCATGCACTTCTTCGGCACCACTGGCCGGATTGAGATCGAGATCCCCTTCAACGCGCCACCAGACCGGCCCTGCCGGATTCTCATCGACGATGGCGATCTCTTTGGGTGCAACATCAAGACGGTGAGCTACGACACCTGCGACCAGTACACCATCCAGGGAGACCGCTTCTCCCAGGCGATTCTCGAGGACACAGAGGTGGCTATTCCCCTGGAGGATGCAGTCAACAACATGGTGGTCATCGATGCCCTGTTCCGCTCGGCGAAAAGCGGCAAGTGGGAGACACCTTTGGTTTAGCTCATTAGTTGCAGGATAGAATATGTCACCTTATAGGGGGGTGGCTCACATGACCAAAGACCCAGTATGTGGCATGAGGGTGGACGAGAAGAAGGCCGCTGGCAAGTCGGAGTACAAGGGCCAGATGTACTACTTCTGCTCTCTGGGCTGTAAGGCGACCTTCGACAAAGAGCCCCAGAAGTACATGGGCAAGAAGTAGGGCGCAGTGGCGGTATGGCGGGAGCGCTTCCCCTGGCTGTACCGCTCACCCTTATAGGCTCGGCGGGAGCAAGGAGGTAAGGAGATGCTCAGGCACCGAAGGGTTGCATGGAGAGACCGGTCACTTCGGCAGGCGTGGCATGGATGGTTCAGTCCCCTCGGCCTCGTGCTGGCGGTCCTCGTACTCGGGGGCTGCCCTGGAGTGCCGAGCAACCCGTGCACCGGTCCGGGCGCTATCCTAGGAGACGAGGGCAACAACACCCTCATCGGGACTGCCGGGAACGACATCATCGATGGCCAAGGCGGCAATGACACGCTCGACGGCATGGGTGGGGACGACATCCTCTGCGGGGGGAGCGGCACGGATACCCTGATCGGGCGTGATGGGGCCGACCGCCTCTCTGGCGGCACGGAGAATGACATCCTCGATGGGGGACCTGGGAGCGACACGCTCGATGGGGGCGCTGGGTCCGATACCCTGATCAGCGGTCCAGACAATGACACCCTGCTCGGTGGCACCGGCGACGACATCCTCGACGGCGGCTCGGATGACGACCAGCTCGACGGCGGCCCTGGCACTGACAACTTGTTCGGCGGCCCTGGCACTGACACCTGCACTAATGGGGAGCTGAACAACGACTGCGAAATGTAGCCGCCGGCTAGCCCAGCTCAGGAGCCTCGAGGGCGGAGGAGCATCGTTCACTATGAACCATACCTCGTACCACCGTCATCTACGCCTGGGTCTCCACCGATGAGTAGGGCCTCAGAGGCGCTAATATGCTGCCCCTCTACTGCCCCTGCGTAGCGCATCGGCGGTGAGCGCCAGCACGATTACTACATAGGGTAACATCTGGATCATCTGCGGTGGCACCCCTAAGCCCTGCAGCCTGATCTGGAGGGCGTCGAATAGTCCGAAGATGAGTGCCGCCAGCGCCACAGGCAGCGGCCGGCCAGAGCCGAAGAACACTGCTGCCAGCCCCATGAATCCCCGGCCACTGGTCATGTTCTCATTGAATAGCGTCAGGTCTCCCAGCGATAGCTGCGCCCCAGCTAGGCCAGAGAGTGCCCCGGAAAGCAAGAGCGCCGTATATTGCACCCGCCGCGCCCTGATGCCAGCTGCCAGTGCTGCCTCCAGGTGCTCGCCAGCAGAGCGCAGCCGCAGGCCGAATACGGTGCGATAC
Organism: Deinococcus sp.; assembly: GCA_016199255.1. GTDB lineage: Bacteria > Deinococcota > Deinococci > JACQHA01 > JACQHA01 > JACQHA01. Next base: position 3,446 of record JACQHA010000231.1, on the reverse strand, counting down.
AGGATCACCTGAGTGAGAATCACCAGCCCCCACACGAGATAGACTAGCGGCCCATGGCCGGAGAGTGCCGGTCCCAGCAGCGGGATGTCTTGGACCAGGGGCAGTTCCAGCCGGCCCAGGCTGGCAATGCGCTGGGTGGAAAACGAGCCGCGCACCCCAAAGATCACCTGCAGGGCATAGGCGGTAGCGCCAGCCGCTAGCAGGTTCAATGCCAGCCCGGCCACAATCAAGTTGGCTCTCAGGCGAATAACGAAGAACGCAAAGAGCAGTGCCGCCAGCGCTCCGGCAGCCATAGCCGCCAGCACTCCCAGCGCCGTGCTTGCCAGGTAATGGCCCAGTACCACGGCGGCGAAGGCACCCAGGAGCATCATACCTTCGAGAGCAATGTTCAGGAGCCCCACCTGGTAGCTGAACACCCCGCCCAGGGCAGCCAGCAGGATGGGCGTCGTAAGCCGCAAGGTAGCAAACACCAGGGGGATCAGCTCAAGGCGCATGGGGCACCTCCTGGGAGGCAGCCTGGAGCTGGGCGCGGCGCCGGGCGATTCTCCCCCAGGTGAACTCGGCGGCCAGGATGAGGATGATGGTGGCCTGCAGCACGTTGATCAGATCCCGCGGCACCTCGCTGAATAGCTCCAGCAGCGACCCGCCGTTGCGCAGGGCGCCAAAGAGCAGTGCCGCCAGCAGCACCCCTAGCGGGTGGTTCCGGCCCAAAAGCGCTACGGCAATGCCGTCGAAGCCGTAGCCTGGCGAGAAGCGGTCAAAGAAGCGGTAGTGGAGGCCCAATATCTGGCTGGCACCAGCCAGGCCGCCGATCAGGCCGCTCAGGAGCATGACCATGACAATGGTGCGCTGCAGGTCAATGCCGGCGTAGCGGGCGAAGCGCGAGCTGGAGCCTACGGTGCGGATGCTCAGGCCGGTGGTGGTGTGATAGAGCAGGAGATAGATAATCGCCACCAGAACCAGCCCCAGCACAAAACCCAGGTGGAGCTGGCTGCCTTGTACCAGCCGGGGCAGCCGGGCAGCACTGACTACCTGGGCAGTCATGGAGTTGGCGGTGCCGGGCAGCTTGAAGGGGTAGTTCACCAGATAGCTGGTGAAGAGGATGGCTACGTAGTTCAGCATAATGGTGCTGACAATCTCGTCTACCCGCACGTAGGCTTTGAGCAGCCCAGGAATCAGCCCCCACAGCGCACCTACTACTCCGGCTGCCGCCAGCGCCCAAGGGAGCAGCGCCCAGGCGCCGAGCTGGGTGAAGGTGAACCCCACCCACACTGCTGCAAACCCACCTAGGTATAGAGATCCTTCGACGCCTACGTTGAACACTCCGGCGCGGAACGCTACTGCGGTGGCCAGGCCAGTGAATAGGAGGGGCGTGGCGGAAAGCAGCGTCTCCGCCAGGGCGCGCCGCCCAACCAGCGCCTGCTGGAAGAGGATGGTATAGGTGGCAATTGGATCCTGGCCTGAAAACCTGATCACCAGGGCTCCCACTGCCAGCGCCGCCAGCACGCTGGCCAGCGCCTTCAGTACCTCGCTCAGCCAGGCCTGGCTACGCCACACGCCGCGCCTCCCCGCCGAGCATGAGCTGGCCCAGGGTGGCTTCATCAGCGCTTGTCGCCACCAACTCGCCGGCGATCCGGCCCCGGTACAGCACAATGATCCGGTCGGATACCTCCAAGATCTCGGTGAGGTCCGCTGACACCAGTAATACTGCCCGTCCCTGCTCGCACAGCCGGCGGAGCTGGGCACGCACAAACTCGGTGCCGGCAATATCCAGCCCCCGGGTGGGCTGAGCAGCGATTAAAACTTGAGGGTCACCATCTAGCTCTCTAGCCAGCACCACCCGCTGGACGTTGCCGCCAGACAGCGTGCCGGTTGGCGCTCTCGCGTCGCTGGCGCGCACCTCGTAGCGTTCCAGGAGCTGCTGGGCGTGGCGGCGGACCTCTCCGCGCCGCAGCCAGCCCCAGCGCTGGAAGCGCGGCCGGTGGAAATTAGTAGCCACCAGATTTTCTTCAATGCTGGCGGTGGGGCTGACGCCAGTGCTGGTGCGGTCTTCGGGGACGTGGGCCAGCCCGGCTTCCCGCCGCCGGCGCACTGGCCAGCCGGTAATGGGTTTTCCGGCTAGCCTGATGTGGCCAGTGGCCGGGCGCCGCAGGCCAGTGAGGGCTTCCACCAGCTCCCGCTGGCCGTTGCCCTCCACCCCGGCCACGCCCAGCACCTCGCCGCGGTGCAGGGTAAACGAGACACCAGAAAGAGCCCACCGCCCGTGCTCGCCACGCGCCCCCAGGTTGGAGACTTCCAGTGCCACTTCGCCAGCTACGGTCGCGGAGCGCTCCAGCCGGCGCGGCTCGCGGCCAATCATGAGCTGCGCCAGTTCAGCCTCGCTGGTCTGGGTTACTGGCCGCACCCCCACCACCCGGCCGCGGCGCATCACCGTCACCCGCTGCGCCACTGCCAGTACCTCCCGCAGCTTGTGGGTAATGAGGATCACCGTGTGCCCGCTGGCCGCCAGCTGATGCAGCACCGCCAGCAGCTCAGTGATCTCCTGGGGAGTGAGCACCGCAGTGGGCTCATCGAGAATCAGCACCTGGGAGCGGCGGTAGAGCAGCTTTAAGATCTCGATGCGCTGCTGCACCCCCACTGACAAAGTCCCCACCTGGGCGCTGGGGTCCACTGCCAGGCCGTGCTTGGCTGCCAGTTCACTCACCTGCGCCGTGGCGCGGCGCTGGTCCAGGAGCGGCCCTTGGTGGGGCTCGGCGCCTAGCACCACGTTCTCTGCCACTGTCAGGGAAGAGCAGAGCTTGAAGTGCTGGTGCACCATACCAATGCCCAGCCTGATGGCGGTGGCCGGGTCGGGGATGGTGACCCGCTCACCGGCTAAGAAGATCTCCCCGGCATCGGGCCGCTCCAGGCCATAGAGGATGCGCATAAGCGTGCTCTTGCCGGCGCCGTTTTCACCCACCACGGCATGTACCTCGCCGCGGTCGGCGGCGAAGTCCACGGCGTCGTTAGCCAGCACGCCGGGGAAGTATTTGGTGATGCCTCTGGCCTCCAGAAACGGCATGGTGTGCCTGGGGCGGAGGCACTTAGCCTCCGCCCGCGATGCCTAGAACATGGTGATGTCGGTAACGGTAATGGCCCCGTCCAGGATCATCTGCCGGATCTGGGCTAGCTGCTCCGACACATCCCGGGGGATCAGGTGGCGGGTGTAGATCATGGGCGAGAGATCGATGCCGCCGTTGGCCAGGCCCAGGCGCAGGATCCCGCCAGCCGGCTCGCCGTTCACCGTCCGCTGGATGAGCTGGAACACCGCCACATCGGCGCGCTTCAGCATGCTGGTGAGCACGTGGCCCGGCGCTAGATAGTCCTGGTCCGAGTCCACGCCAATGGCAAAGTGCCCGGTCTCGTCGGCGGCAGCAATGACCCCCTCGCCGGTGCCGCCCGCCACC
>JACQHA010000238.1 GCA_016199255.1 Deinococcus sp. | reverse complement strand
GGATGCTTAAGGTGCGCGGGTCAGGGGTGGTAATCGAGGCCACTTGGGCCAGGGGTAATTGAGAGCCATAGGCGGCGACCATGACCCGGGACAGTAACCCCGGGCTGGCGCGGCTGGTGCGCAACACGGCCAGGTTTGCCTCGAGAGCCTCCACCGCCTTATGCATGCTACTGGCCACCTGGCGATACAGGTCCTTGAGCATGATCACCTCCTAACTGACCCAGGTGCCCACTGGCTGGCCCGAGAGTACCTTGCTCAGGTTCCCTGGCTTAAACATATCGAAAACAATGAGCGGCAGTTCCCGCTCTAACAGGGCCGCCGCCGCCGCGTCAATGACCCCCAGCCCCAACGCCAGGAGCTGGCGGTAGCTCAGCCGGTCGAACTTCGTGGCCGGGCCAGTCCTGGGATCGCGGTCATACACCCCATCGACATTGGTGGCTTTCAGCACCAGTTCCACATTGAGCTCCAACCCGCGTAAAGCCGCGGTGGTGTCTGTGGTGAAAAAGGGGGCGCCGTTCCCGCCCCCCAATACCACCGTCTGCCCCTGGTCCAGCGCCCGCCGCGCCGCCATGGGGGTATACCTTTCGCCAAAGCTGGTGACCCCCGGGGCCTGGAACACGGTGACACTCACCCCGTGCCGGCCCAAGAGATCCCCCAGCACCAGAGCGTTCATGGCCGTGGCCAGCATGCCCACCTGGTCAGCAATCACCCGGTCCATGGCCCCGCCATCGCGCCGGCCCCGCCATAAGTTGCCGCCGCCAATGACCACCGCCAGCTGGGTGGTGTGCGCCGCCTGCGCCACCTCGCTGGCAATCTGCCCGGCTCTAGAGAAGTCAAACCCGCCCTGGCCTAAAGATGTGCCAGACAGTCCCAACAGCACCCGGCGATACATTACTTCTCGCCCACCTCAAAGCGGCTGAAGCGCTTCACCACAATATTCTCCCCCACCTTGGCCTGGGTCTGCCGGATGCGGTCCGCGACAGTCAGCTTGGGGTCTTTGATGTATTCCTGCTGCAAGAGGCACTGCTCCTTGAAGAAGGTCTTCAGGCGCCCCTCCACAATCTTCAGAAGACTGGCTTCGGGCTTCCCCTCGCTGCGGGTGAAGTTGGTCAGCACCTCGCGCTCGTGCTCCAGCACCGCCTCTGGCACCGAGCCAGCGTCAACGTACGTGGGATGGGCGGCGGCCACCTGCATGGCCAGGTCCTTGACAAGTTCCAGGAACTCTGGGGTTCTAGCCACAAAGTCGGTCTCGCAGTTCAGCTCCAAGAGCACCCCGATCCGCCCCCCCAGGTGAATATAGCTGCCCACCGCCCCCTCGGCGGTGACCCGCTCGGCGCGAGCGGCGGCGCGAGCAATCCCCCGCTCCCTGAGGAGATCGGCGGCCTTGTCTACATTGCCGCCGGCCTCTTCCAGGGCCCTTTTACAGTCCATGATCCCCACCCCGGTCCGGGAGCGCAGCGCGCTCACCTGGGCCGGCGTAATGGCATCAGGCATGGGAGATCACCTCCGGCTGGGGCGCCCCCCCGCCGGCGGCTTCCACAATCACATCGGCCATGGAGCTGGTGATGAACTGGATGGAGCGAATGGCATCGTCATTGCCGGGGATCACGTAGTCCAGCACGTCTGGATCGCAGTTGGTATCGGCCAGGGCCACGACCGGGATGCCCAGCTTGTTGGCTTCGCGCACGGCAATGGCCTCCTGGTTCGGGTCAATGACAAAGAGCGCATCGGGCAAGCGGCGCAGCTGGCGCATGCCGGTGAGGTAGCGGCTCAGGCGCTGCTTCTCCTTCATGAGGTGCATCTGCTCTTTTTTCGGCAGGGCAGCCAGGGTGCCATCGGCCTCCATGCGCTCCAAGGCTTCCAACCGCGCCACCCTGGCCTGAATGGTTTGCGCGTTGGTGAGCATGCCCCCCAGCCAGCGCTGGTTCACAAAGGGCATGCCGCAGCGCTGCGCCTCGCGCTCAATAATTTCCTGAGCCTGCTTCTTGGTGCCCACAAACAGCACCTTGCCGCCGCGCGCGACTAAGTCCCGGAGAAAGTCATACGCCACCTCCAGCTCTCGAATGGTCTTCTGGAGGTCGATGATGAAAATCCCGTTGCGCTCGGCGAAAATATAGCGCCGCATTTTCGGGTTCCAGCGCTTGGTCTCGTGCCCGAAGTGCACCCCGCACTCCAGGAGCTTTTTCATAGACGCCTGTGACATACACCTCCTGGGACGTTAACGATGCTGGCTCCAGGGCCCCTCGCCAGGGCACCACGGCCAGTGGTTAGTGTACCACTCTATAAAATGTAGTGCGACAGGTCAGTGTCTTCCAAAATCGGCACGAGCCGGGAGCGGACATACGCCCGGTCAATCACCACGGTGGCTGGCCCCTGGGCGAACGCTGGCTCCTCCAGGACCTTCTCCAAAATGGTGTGCAGCCTTCTGGCGCCAATATCCTCCTGCTCCGTGTTCAGGCGCTGGGCCATTGCCGCCAGCTCTCGCACCCCGTCTGGGGTGAAGCTGAGCTCAATGCCATCCACTGCCAAGAGCGCCTGGTACTGCTTGGTCAACGAATGCTCTGGCTGGGTGAGAATGCGCTCCAAATCCTCGGCACCGAGCGCACCCAGCTCCACCCGAATGGGAAAGCGCCCCTGCAGCTCCGGGATCAGGTCACTGGGGGAACACTGGTGGAAGGCGCCGGCAGCAATAAAGAGCACATGATCAGTGCGCACCGGGCCGTATCTGGTG
>JACQHA010000237.1 GCA_016199255.1 Deinococcus sp. | reverse complement strand
GGCAGGGCGGCTGGCTGATAGTTATCCCTTGCGCTCCCTCTTCATGTTGCTCCCAGTAGGCGCGGTGCTGTTCAGTATTCCCATGGTGCTGGCGGGCAATGCTTATGAGTTCTTGGTGCTGCGCATTCTCCTGGGGCTGTGTGCTGGGGGCGTGCTGACCCTGTCGTATACCGCTGGGGGGCGGCTCATCCCAGAAGGCTCTCGAGGGGCAGCGTTCGGTTTGTTCTCCAGCGCCGCCATGATCGGGGGCGCAGTGGGGCCAATGGTCATTGGCTTGGTGGCTGCCTGGCGGCTTTCCGCGGTGTTCTGGGCATCGGCGCTGCTGTATGGGTTGGTCCTGGCCTGGGCCTGGTGGCAGCTGCCCGCTGCGCGGGAGCCGGGCTTGGTAGAGGAGAGGCACCGGTCCCAGGTGCCGGCGCGGCCCGCTTGAAGCTGCCGCCCGGCTGGTCCTTGAAGCATCTTTCCCATGTTCGAGTCTGGCCAAAGGCCAGACGAGTTTGGGAAAGTGGTGAAAGGACTGCCGGGCGGTACTGGTGACAGCACAGTATAATGACCAGGTTGGGCAACGTGAGAATGTGTCCAGGAGGTTTCGCAGCATGAGCCGGCCGGTGATTGGCCTCACCACCCGTACCTTGCCCACCGAGAATCCGGTAGGGCGGTATCAGTTCGCAGTGCCTGAGGGCTACGTGCGCGCCATAGTGGCGGCGGGAGGGCTGCCGCTAGAGTTGCCGCTGGTGCCAGGGGAGCTGGCGGAGGAGTACCTGGAGCTGGTGGATGGCCTGTTGTTCACTGGGGGGAAGGATCTCTCGCCCATGCTCTATGGCGAGGAGCCGCACCAGGGGCTGGGGGAGATTGACGTGGCGCGAGATGAGTTTGAGATGAGCCTGGCCCGGGCAGCCTTGAAGCGTGACTTGCCGCTGCTAGGTATCTGCCGGGGGATTCAGACTTTGAATGTGGCGGCGGGGGGCACGTTGTACCAGGACCTGCCGTCGCAGCTGCCGCAGAGCTTGAAGCATGAGCAAAAGACCGACCGGCAGTACACCAGCCATTCGGTGCAGATTGTCCCGGGGAGCCACCTGGCAGACATGTTTGGCCTGTCCATGAAGGTGAACAGCCATCATCATCAGGCGGTGAAGGCGGTGGCGCCTGGGTTCCAGGTCACTGCCCGGGCGAGCGATGGGGTGATCGAGGCCATTGAAATGGCCGGCCAGCGCTTTATGGTGGGGGTGCAGTGGCACCCTGAGGCACTCGTGGACGACTACCCGGCGCACCGCCGGCTGTTCACTGAGTTTGTGCGCGCGGCAAGTGACGGGGCTGGGAACTAAACCCCCCGGGAGCTGGTTATGAAGGTGAGCTGCGGGACACAGCTCCTCCTTACTTCCACTTCCTGTGGTCTGAGGGGCGGCACGGGCCGCCCCTCACCCTTGCTGTTCTTGAGCTTGGCGCTGCTGCTCCTGGTTGATTGGGCGGTGGCGCAGCAGCCCATTGTGCCGGACCTGCACCTGGGACCGGCCCCACTGGTCAGCCCTTCGGCGGAAGTGCTGCGGCTCTTAGAAGACATTGCGGTGGCGCAGCGGCGCCAGGCCGCCGCCTATCGCTTATTTGAGTGGCGTAACCGGGCGCTGGCGGGAGCAGCGACTTTGGCGGTGCTAGAGCTGGCTGCCATGGGGCTGGGCCGGTACCGGCAGCCATCCCTGGGTAAGCCGCAGGACGTATGACAGGGGGGATATGGTTCAGCCGCTCAGTCGCCCGGCCCCGGTGCTCCAGCTCGTAGCGCGCTACTTGGATCTGATTAAGGTCGAGCACACCTTGTTCGCGCTGCCCTTTGCCTATGTGGGCATGTTGCTGGCCGGGGAGCGCTGGCCGGGGTGGCGCGTTTTCCTCTGGGTCACCTTGGCTATGGTGGGCGCCCGCACGGCGGCTATGGCCATTAACCGCCTGGTGGACCGGCACATTGACGGCTTGAATCCGCGCACAGCGCGGCGCCACCTGGTGCAAGGGACCCTCAGCCCCTGGGGGGTGTGGCAGCTAGCGCTATTGGCGCTCGTGCTATTGGCGCTGGCCGCCAGCCAGCTGAATGCTCTGGCGCTGCGCTTATTGCCTTTCGCGGTGCTGGCCCTGGTGATCTACCCTTACACCAAGCGCTTTACCTGGCTGTGCCATGGCTTTCTCGGCGTTTCCGTAGGCGCGGCGGCGGCTGGAGGGTGGATTGCCACCAGCGGGACTCTGGAATTGGCCACCTGGACGCTCTGGGCGGCAGTGGCATTGTGGATCAGCGGCTTTGATGTGCTCTACGCTCTCTTGGACCTGGATTTTGACCGGCGGCAGGGGCTGTATTCCTTGCCAGCCCGGTTTGGCACTGCTGCTGCCCTGTGGGCGGCGCGCAGTGCCCATGGGGCGACGCTGCTGTTATTGCTCGGCACGGGGCTGCTTACGAGCCGGGGCGGGATATACTACCTGGGCCTGGCGGCGCTGGCGCTGGT
>JACQHA010000234.1 GCA_016199255.1 Deinococcus sp. | reverse complement strand
GGCTGGGCCAGCTACTGGCACTCCACCATTATGACCCAGCGCGCCCTGGAGCCCAACGAAGTGGTGGACTACGCCGACCACCACGCCGGTACCATGGGCACCAGCCCCGGCCAGCTCAACCCCTATAAGCTCGGCATGGAACTCTTAAGAGACATTGAGGAACGCTGGAACAAGGGCCAGTTCGGCCGCGACTGGGAAGAGTGCGATGACATGCGGGAGCGGGCCAACTGGGACAAGCAGCTGGGCCTGGGCCGGCAGAAGGTGTTTGAAGTGCGCAAGCTTTATAACGACGTGACCTTCATTGACACCTTCCTGACTCCCGAGTTCTGCGGCAAGCACCAGCTTTTTGTTTACCGCTACAACCCGCACCGCGACGTGTACGAGATCAGCAACCGGGACTTTGACAAGATCAAGCGCCAGCTGCTATTCAGCCTCACCAATTTTGGCCAGCCCATTGTGGACATCACCGACGCCAACCACGCCAATAGAGGCGAGCTCTATTTAGCACACCGCCACGAGGGGGTGGACCTGGAGCTAGGGCGTTCGCGCGACACCCTGCACAACCTGCGGCGCATCTGGGGCCGGCCGGTGCATTTAGAGACCATTGTCACCGGCCACCGGGTGCTGCTCTCTTATGGGGAGGAGTTCAGCGCCCAGGACATTGGCCGGAGCTAGGCAGAAACTCCCCTCGAGCCTGGTTAGGCAAGCGGAGGCCCAAATCAACGCTAGCGCCTCGGGCCTCCGATTTCCCTTGGTGAGCCGCTCCCCTGAGCGGTTCAATTAGACTAAGGGCATGGACGAAGCTGGGCTCAAAGCCAAACTGCAGCAGGCCCGCGACGAGGGCTACCGAGCCGGGTACGCTACCGGGCTCACCGAGGGGCGCAAGGCCAAGGCAAACAGCCAGCAGGACTACGCCCAAGGGTATGGCGACGGGGTGGTGAGCGGCCGGTTTACCATGTGCCGGGACCTATGTATCCAGCTCTCTGGGGACCATGACCCCACCGGCGACATTACCCCGGGCGAGGTAGCGGCCCTGGGCGAGCTGCTGGCAGCAGCAGGGCTCTACCCTGGCATCGAGGAGGCGTTGACGAAAGCGCTGCACACCCTGGACGTTTGCGGCCTGGAGCTGGTGCACCTGGACCGGACCGAGATTGCCTCTCGCACTGGTCTCAGCGAGCCGGCCGCCCAGCTGGTGCAGCTGGCGGTACAGTTCGCCCGCCATCTGACCACCCGCTGGATTGCGGTGAAACGCTAGGCGGGAGGTGAGTTATACTAGCCAGGTGAACCGCAGCGATGGGGTGGTGCTGGCCGGCACCGCCCCAAGTCTGGTGGCTCGTCTTCGGCGCATCCGGCGCTTAAAGCGCTGGCTGCTCTGGCCAGTCCTAGGGTTGGCCCTTCTAGCGCTCCTGGGGGGCGGGCTGTGGTACTTGCAGGCAGCGGCCATTGGCCCCTGGGGCCGGGCGGTGCAGCGCTTCTATTCCCGCATCACCCTCCAGAGCTTTGTACCGCTGTTGCGCGCTGACCAGCGCATTCTGATTCTTGCCCCGCACCCAGACGACGAGATCCTGGGTGCCGGCGGGCTCATTAGCCGGCAGATCGCCCAGGGGGCCCAGGTGCAGGTGGTGCTGGTAACCAACGGCGATGGCTACCGCTATGCCATTACTGGCCACTTCCTCCACCTGCAGGTGCCTCCGGCGGACTACCGGCGGCTGGCCTACCGGCGGCAGCAGGAGACGCTGGCGGCCCTGGGAACCCTGGGGCTCGACTCCTCCAGTGTGATTTTCCTGGGCTACCCAGACCGGGGGGTGGCCAGGATGTGGACCGATTACTGGGAGGTGCCCTACCGTTCCCCCTTTACGCGGGCCACAGCGTCGCCCTACGACAACAGCTACACCCCTGAGGCACCGTTCACCGGCCAGGCGCTGTTACATGACCTGAGTGAGATCTTGGACCGCTTCCAGCCCACCCAACTCTACCTCCCCCACCCCAACGACATTCATCCGGACCACTGGGCTACTTACTGCTTCGCCATGCTGGCTCTAGAAATGGCCCGGCTGCGCGGCGAGTCGTGGGCTCTTGCGGCCCACACGCTGGGGTATTTGGTGCACCGCGGCGAGCTGGAGTGGCCCCGGCCCCGGGGCTACCATCCTGAACTGTCGCTCTACCCGCCACCCGCCATGGCGGCGCTGGGCGACGGCTGGGCAGAGTATCCCCTGGTGCGGGAGGAAGTGGAGCTAAAGCGCCGGGCGATTCTGCAGTACCGCAGCCTGCTTCCCACCCAGCGCGGCTTCCTCTTGGCCTTTGCCCGGCGCAATGAGCTTTTTATTGAGCTGGCGCCGCTAGCGGCGCCGAGAGTGACCCCAGGCAGCATCAAAGTGGATGGCCGGGCCGCTGACTGGCTGGGCGTAGCGCCCCTGCTCCGCGACCCGATCAACGACGCCCTCACCCGCACCTTCACCAGGGGCGGCGACATCCAGGCACTTTACGTAGCGCTAGACGACGGCCGGCTGGCCATGCGCCTGGCGGTGGATGGTGGCCTTCTGCCCGGCACCCGCTACCAGCTCCGGCTCTTTGCCCTGCGGCGCGACCTGGACGGCCAGGTGCGCTTAGAGCGCCACTGGTGGGGCCCGGTGGGCGGCAGCACCGCCGCCGAGATGGTGATCAACGGCCGGGTGGTGGAGTGGAAAGCTTCTCTGGAAGCCCTAGGCTACCCCGAGGTGGTGATCCTAAGCTGGGAAGCGCGCGGGCCCACGCCTATCACCGAGCGCACGGCCTGGGCTACCTTGGTCCTGCCTGATATGGCAGTGATCGCGCCCCCGGCCGATTAGAGTACCAGCAACCTGACCCCTGTGCAGGGGCACGATTCGTTGCACCCGGCGACCAGGACGTTATAAATCGCGCCGACCACTGCCACCACCCGCTTGTCAGATCAGGCAGTATATGCTTAGTTGTGGCGGCAGGCGAAGGAGTGCGCCCATGAGGAAGCAGGTATGCGGGTTACTAGCGGCGCTGGCGCTGGCCACCGCCTACGCCCAGACCTCCCCCACCCTCAATGTCCTCCAGGCATCACTGGAACAAGACCGGTCTACCCTGGTAGCTAACTTCGCCGTCATTGTCGAGCGGGCAGCGCCCCTGGATCTGAACGGCATTTCTGGCACCCTGGACACTAGCGATCCTGTTCTGGCCAGCGGCCGGCACATAGACGCCTATCGGTTCGATGGTCGCGCCGGCCAGGCTGTGACCTTAGAGTTGGTGAAAGACCCAGATACCCCAGGCAGCCAGCTGGACCCAGTGCTGGTTCTGATTGGCTCCCACCTCGCACTACTCAGTGACGACATCGACAGGAATAACGTGAACTCGCGCCTTATTGTCACTCTGCCGGCAGATGGCGCCTACCTGGTGATAGCGACCTCCTTCTTCGATGATAGACTCGGCGCCTATCGCCTCACCATCGCGGTCCAAGAACCACCTAGCCCAGAGGCACCGCCTTCGGAGAGCGTCTCGCCAGCACCAGAGATGCTGGCAGAAACCCCACCTGCCGCAGAGACGGCGCGCCCCTCTTCCCCAGCGCCGGAAACGCCAGCCCAGGCCATGCCCCTCGAAGCGCTGCCCGCCAGCCCCGCCCCGGAGACACCACCCCCAGAGCAGGCCCCACCAGGGATAGTGCCCCCGGAGTTCCTCCAGCGGCTAGCAGCGCAAGTGGGCGGGCTAGACGAAGTAGTGGCAGGAGCACAGCTCGAGGGCTTGGAGCAGCTGGTGGAGCAGGCACGCCTCGCCGCCACGCCGGCGGAACTAGCCCCAGTGGTGAGCCAGCTAGCGACGGCTGTGGCCGGGTTGCGGGATATTGTGGCGCCGCGGCTCTTAGAGCCGCTGCAAGCCACGGTAGCCAGTTTGCAGGCCCTGCTCCCTCCGGCTCTGCCACTAGCCGGCGTGGCCCCTTTGGTGGAACAGCTAGACAGTGAGCTGGCGCAGCTGGCCCGGGTGGTGGCGGGGCCCCGCCTGGAGCTGCTCCATGCTGCCCGGACCCAGCTGGCCCAGGCCACTACCCTGGCGGAGCTGGCTGCCGGCGGCACTAGTCTGCAGGACGCCATTAACCAGCTAAGAGACTTGCTGGCGGCGCGGCTCATTGCTCCCTTAGAGGGCATCTTTGCTGCGGTTGAAGCCCTGGAGCAAAAGCTCTCTTTCCCGGCGGAGGCGGTACAGGCGCTGCTCCCCCGGCTGAACAGTGCCATTGACCAGCTGGCCGAGGTCCTGGCGCCGGCCCGGGTGGAGCTGCTGCAGGCCGCTCTGGCTCAGCTCCAGGCGGCGGAAGACCTGGATGATCTGCTGGCGGCCAGCAGCGCCCTGAGCACCGCCCTTGAGACCTTGCGGGACCTGGTGGTGCCACCACTACTGGTAGAGCCAGAGGCAATTCTCAATGAGCTGGAGGCGCTGGCCATCACCTCGGGGTGATACTAGGGGCGGTTCGTGAACCGCCCCATTCGCATCAAGCAGACCCTCCCGGGCGACCCCCCGGGTCGCCCCTACCCAGGGCTCCGGTCTGGGGCGCGGGGCGCCATGGGGGGGGGCCCAGAGC
>JACQHA010000239.1 GCA_016199255.1 Deinococcus sp. | reverse complement strand
GATGAGCACCACCTTCTGCCCTACCTCTAAGGTGGCGGTGTCGCCCAGCACCACCGGCTCCACCCCCGCCGGCAGCTCCGCCACCTGGAGCAGCGCCAGGTCGGTTCTGGCGTCGGTGCTGACCAACTCTGCCAACTGCGTGCTGCCGTCGCGGAACTGGACGGTGATCTGGAGGGCGCTGCCCACCACGTGGCTATCGGTGAGAATATGTCCCTCGCGATCCAGGACGAAGCCACTGCCCATCTCCTCGGCAGTGATGAACACCACGCTGCTGGCGTAGCGGCGCACAATGCTGATGGTGTTCTCCTCATTGCTTAAGAGCACCGCCTGGGCCAGCCCAGCGGTGTGCACCGCGACCTGGGAGATCACCACACCCACCAGTGCCCCGACCAATGACCACACCAGAGGTTTCCCCAACTTTCGCATGACTCTATTCCTTCCTTGGCCGGCCGCGCTGCCGACCCACGAAGAGAGAGGCTACCACTTCTCCGCTTAGCCCGGCATCTGTCAGGTGACGTACAGCACGGTTGTGAGCTGGTTGTTAGAGATGTTAGATATACTTAATAGTTCTGTCATCTGCAGGAGTTACGCTCTCTCTAGGCAGGGCGCGGAAGTGGTGGACAGCGGGAGCCCCGCTCGACGCCAATCAAGACCAGGGCTCCCTAGCATCCGCCAAAAGAGGATGCTCCCGCTTTATATGGCATAGCCACTGACGCGGTCAAGCCTGCTGCTGGCGCCCTGCAGCCAGATGAGAGGGTGATGGGCATGTGGAGAACTGTGTTCTTGGTGCTGGCGCTGGGTGTGGTGCCAGCTGGCGCCCAGACGATGATCAGACAACCAGAGGACGCCGTGGCCCGGCGCCGCCAACCTGGGGTGCTGGCTGCCGGCCTGGATCAGAGTGGCCCTGTGGCGCTGGACCGCAGTGGGTTCACGCTGGTGGCCTCAGAGACCACGTTGTCGCCAGATGGCACCCAGGGGGTCACGCTGATCGCCTTCCTGTCAGATGGGTTTGGCAACGTGCTGGACGATGAACAGGTCGTGTTCACCTTGGAGGAGGGCACGGGCACCCTGAGCACCCCACCGCTGGGGACGCAGGTAGACCGGGTGTTGGGGCGCTTCACCAGCTTCGGGCTCAGGGGTGGCAGCTCGTTCTTCAATGCCCTCCAGGCGGTGGACGCACTGCCAGTGGGGGACGGACAATACGTGGCCCGGTTCCACCCCGGATCCACCACTGGGCCGGTGAGGATCAGGGCCACCTGGGTCTCCAGCAACGACGCGCCGCTGCCTTTTGCCGACGCGCAACTGGAGGTGCGTCAGGTGGCAGGCCTGGCGGTGCGGGTGGGGAACCCCACGCTGGACACCGACGTGGTGCACTCCACTAGCGTCATTGCCTACGTGTGGGATGAGCGGGGGCGGCCAGTGGACGACCTCCAGGTGACGTTCAGTGTGGTGCGGGGCACGGGAGAGATCACTGGCCAGGTGGTGAACGCCAACGGCCGCTACGCCACAGTGTATGTGGCTGGGCTGTCGGCGGGGACAGAGCTGGTGCGGGCTACAGTGTCTGAGGGCACGACATTCCTCTCTGAGACAGTGGAGATCGAGGTGGCGGCGCCCAGTGTCCTGGAGGCGTTCGCTTTCCCCCAAGTAGTGCGGCGGCTGGGCCAGACCGGGGCACTGCACCAGGAGAATATCGCCACCATCCTGCTCCTGGTGCGCGACGGCCGGGGGGTGCCCACCAGCGGCCTGGGGCCCAATAACCTGGTGGCCGAGGTGGTGAGTGGCCCCGGAGCGGTGACCGACGTAGAGGAGGTGCCGCTGGAGCTGTTTAGCTCCGGCGACGGCTCTGGCGTGTACCAGGCCACGTTCATTGCTGGTGACGCCGTAGGCGAGTCGGTGGTGCGGTTCACCAATCTGAGCGCCAGCACCCGCTCCACCGCCAGTGTGACCGTGCGCACAGAGCAGGTGACTGGCACCGCCGGTGGCGTGGCCAGCCGCCTGGAGGCGCTGGCCCTGGGCCGCGACCCGCTGGTGGCCGATGGCCTGGGCGCCATGCTGCTGGTGGCATTCCCTGACAATGTCGACGGCCTGGCAGTCACCAACGATGCCCGCAACTTGTTCGATGAGGACTTGACGTTCACCGTGGTGCAGGGGAGTGGCGCAGTGGATCCAGGGCACCTGCTCCCCAGCCAGGTGGCCGGCCTAGACAGCGGGCTGTTTGTGGCCGGGTACCTGTCCAGCTCCGAGGCTCAGGCGACCACGGCTGTGGTGCGGGCGACGCTCACCAACCCTGGCGGCGAGACGCTGGTGGCGGAGACGCCAGTGCACCTGTTGCCCAATGCCGGGCCAGAGGTGGTGATCTTCCCGCCGCTGGTGCCGGCCACGGCCGCTGGCCTGGCTACTGTGGATGTGTACGACTTCGATGCCGACACTGACTTCGCCGAGGAGCAGGACTCGGGGCGCTATCTCCTGGACATTGTCTCAGGCAGCGGCCTGGTATTGGAG
>JACQHA010000251.1 GCA_016199255.1 Deinococcus sp. | reverse complement strand
TCGTAGTCGATCTCCTCCAGCTTGCGGGCGTTAGCCACTAGGCGGGGATCAGTAGTGTAGACGCCCTCGGTGTCGGTGTAGATCTCGCACTCCGGCAATTGAAAAGCGGCGGCAATAGCGGTAGCCGTCGTGTCGGAGCCGCCCCGGCCCAAGGTGGTGATCTCCGCCTCCCAGGTGCCGGTGACTCCCTGGAAGCCGGCTACTACCACCACTTTGCCCGCCATGAGTTCGCGCCGGATGCGGTCGGTGCGCACCTCAGCAATACGCGCCCGGCCGTACAGGGGCTCGGTGCGGATGCCTACCTGGCTGGCGGTGAGGCTAATGGCCCGAAGTCCCGCCTCCTGCAGGGCCATGGCCACGAGCGCTACTGATACCTGTTCGCCAGTGACCATGAGCATGTCCAGCTCCCGGGGGTTGGGGTAGGGGGAGATCCGCTTGGCCAGGTCAATCAGCTCGTCAGTGGTGTGCCCCATGGCGCTCACCACCGCGATCACCTGCTTCCCACTTTGCACCGTTCTGGCAATGCGCTGCGCCACTGCCTTGATGCGCTCCACGCTGCCCACTGAGGTGCCGCCGTATTTCTGGACCACAATGTCCATGGGGGCATTATACGGTTCGCAAACTCTTTGGCAAGCTCCCCAGAGGGTAATGCTGGAAGGCTCACCTTACGCCTCAAGGGCCACATCGCTCCATCACCTCACGGCAGATATCCACCGCCGCCTGTGGTTTGCCTAGCGACTTCGCCGCCCTCGCCATCTCGGCCAGCTTGGGTGCACCAAGCAACTTCTCCAACCGAAACGGCAGATCCTCCACCCGATTGGCCTTGGCTGCTGCGCCGTGTTCGAGGAGGAAATCACTGTTGGCCGCTTCCTGGCCGGGAATCGGGTTGAGCACGAAAATCGGCTTGCCCATGGCCAAAGCTTCGGAGCTGGTGAGTCCGCCCGGCTTGGTGATGACCAGGTCCGCTACAGCCATCAGCTCGTGCATGTTGGTCACGAAGCCGAGAATGTGGGTGGGATGCCGCCAGTCCTGCCCGGTGAGTTCGCGCCGCAGTTCCTCGTTGTGCCCGCACACCACCACGATTTGCACCGGCTTGGTCAGCTTCCTCAACTCGCTCAGGATTTGCGCCACCGGGCCCATGCCAGAGCCACCGCTCAGCACCAGCAGCGTCGGCCACTCATCACGCAGCCCCATCCGCTGGCGAACGGCTGGCGGGTCAACTGGACAAGAAAACTTTAGTGCGATCGGGATGCCCGTCACTGCCACATTCTCGGCCGCCGCACCCCGAGCCACTAGCCGCCCCTTGGTTTCCTCGGTGGCGACGCAATACAAATCCACGCCTGGCTCCATCCATAGCGCGTGCGCTTCAAAATCGGTGACTATGCTAACAGTAAACGGCGAGTGAGCGCTGTGGGCTTTGGCCTTCAGCCGTCCCACAATTTCCAGCGGCAGGTAGTGCGTGCAAAGGACCGCATCCGGTTTGAACTTTCTGAACTGCTGCCTGAACTTCGTCGTCGGCAACTTCGCCAGCGTGCGCCGAACCCGAGTGAGCTTGTGAGCCAAGGTGGGATCGTCAGTCCTATTAAAAAGCAGCGCCCACAATTCCGGCGCGTGTTCCGCCAGCTTGACGTAACCCTCGGCGTAAACCTTGCGGTAGAGCTGGGGCGTGAATTCCAGGACATCCCACGTTTCGACGGTATCGCGCAGGTGAAGCTTGCGCCAGGCTTCTTCCAGGGCGGCGGCGGCTTGGACATGTCCCGCTCCAGCGGTGACGGTGGCGATGAGAATGCGCACACTCCTTCACCCAGTCATGATCCTACTACTGGGGATCTATCGAGGCCACCAGCGCCGGTTCTTGTGCCCCGGCGCGGGAGGTGGACCACCGTGGACAATCCTGCAGCAATGATAGCCGTGATCGCCACTGCAGCAGGAAAACTGATCATCCCTATGGAGAACATCATCATCACGTACCACAGGACGGCGAAGTTGTTGCGCAGGATGACAAATCCGAAGAGGTAGAGCAGTTGGTACACCACCAGACCACCCAGCATAAAGAGCCCCAGGTCAAGCGCCCACCCCACGCCGCGCCGGCCACCGATGAGGAACCAGCCAACAAGCGGGGCCATGAAGAGCAGGGAGAACGGGTTGGTCAGCAGGATGTACCCACCAGCTAGGCCGATGACCAGCAGTGCGAAGCTCTTGGTTTGTCCAGGCGACGGCGCGGCAGATCCAGTCATGAAACGCCCGGCCAACCGGCGCCCCAGGATCAGCAAGGCGGTCAAGCCGAGCAGATACAAGATGACCGCCGGCCATTTGGGCTGGAAGAGGGGCTCATCTTTGGCCGTTGCCGGGTACAGGTGGTATGTATCCATTAGTCCGACCGCCACAAACCCGTACAGCAATGCGATGGAGGCCAGCAGCGGGAGCCACAGGCTGAGGAAATGTGGCACCACAGCGCGCCAGGCGCGCAGTTTGTCGTATGAAAGCCTGCCCCCAACCAAGAGGCTACCCACGAAGAATAGCACCACCAATGCTATGAAAATCAGCCACAGGGGCCAGCCGCGCAGTACCTGCTGGCGGTCATCGAAATACAGGTAGGGGCCTGACTCCTGGGGGAAGGTCTCCATCACCAGCAGTTGCCGGAGCAGCGCCTCGGCAATCCGGCCAGATTGGGAGAGCACCGCAGTGGACTGGATCTCCAGCGTATCTCCCGGCGTGTGATAGCTGTTCCACTCCAGTTCACTGGTGCCTGGCGCATACCGGGTGGCGAAGCCGAAGGCTGGCACGCCGGCCGCCACCATGGGTCCTTCGTCCATGAAAGATATGGGCACCGCCTGGTCCAGCACTTGGTCCAGGGGTGACCGCATCACCGGAATCCACAGGTCACCAGCCGCTCTGGCGGCCTCGCGGGCTGTCAAGAGCAGCCAGAGGGGGCCATAGCCCCGGAACTGCCCCCGGGGATCCATGTTCATGCCGTTGGACCATTGCTTGCCCAAGTTGTCCAAGGAGATGCCCGCAATGATCTGGCGGGTATCTGGGTGGGTTTGGATGTACTGCCGGGTTCCGACCATGCCGTACTCCTCGGCATCGGTGGTGACAAACACCAGGGTATACGGGAGGGGCGCCTCGGCCTGGAAGATTCCCGCCAGGTGCAAGAGGATGGCGATGCCCGAGCCATCATTGTCAGCGCCCTGTACCGTGTCGGGAGATTGATCGTGATGGGCCACGACCAGAAGCTGTCGTGGCGACTCCCCGGGCAGCTCACAGACGACGTTGCGCAGGGGAACACTCCGGTTGTAATTCACCATCTCCCACTGGTCGAGGCGGCACTGCCAGCCAAGGCGAGTAAACTCCTGCCGAAGCCACTCAGCTGCCAATTGGTTGTTCGGCATCCCGCTAGCGCGAAGGGGGAAGCGCTGGACGAACTCGGTCTCGATCTCCAGGGCTCTCTCCCCGGAGAACCGCAGCGTCTGCGGATCGTAAGTCGTCTGAACAGTTGGCACCGGGCTGCAGGCGCTCAACGCCAAAACCAAGACCAGAGGCCACAGCGTCATCCTTCCTAGGTTCGTCCGGTGAGTGTTCATCGGATCTCCTTTGCCAGAGCGTCGGAGCTTCACGAACGACCCGGTGGGTGGGGCGGGCCGCTCGGCACGCGGCGCATGGATCGCACGATGAGCAGCATCAGCAGCCCCAGCACCCCCAGCAGCACGCCCCAGAAGAGCACCGGATATTGCTCGCTCCAGGATGGTGCTGGGGGAGGTGGGGCAG
>JACQHA010000250.1 GCA_016199255.1 Deinococcus sp. | reverse complement strand
CCGCCCATGTTGGGGCCGGTAATAACCAGCAGCCGATTTCTAGTGAGGTCCAGGGTGTTGGGCACGGCGTTAGCAATAAGGGGGTGGCGCGCCGCTTTGAACTGGTAGCCCTGGGCCCCAAACTGCGGCCGGCTACAGCGCCACTCCTGGGCCAATAGCCAGCGCGCTCCCACCAGGTCATAGTCCCCCAGGGCATCTAAGGTCTGGTCCAGGCCAGGCTCCAGCGCTACCCGGCCGGTGAGCTCCGCCAGAATGCGCTGCACTTCAGCCTCTTCTTCGATTTTCAAGCGCGCCAGCTCGTTGTTGAGCGGCACCACCTCTGCTGGCTCCATGTACACCGTGGCGCCAGAGTCTGAAGCGTCCAGGACGATGCCGCCCAGCCTGCCGGCGTGCTCCGCTTTAATAGGGATCACGTAGCGGTCGCGGCGCACCGTCACTAGCCGGTCTTGGAGCATGGCAGCATAGCGCCCCATAGCCTCTTCCAGCGCCCGGTAGATGCGGCCCCGCATGGGCGCTAAGCGCTCCCGTAAGCGGCGCAGCTTGGGGGTGGCGTCATCTTTCACGGCGCCGCCTGAGTCAAGCTGCTGCGCCATCTGCCGCGCTAACAAGCTGTGCTCCCCGATTCTGGCCGCCAGTCTAGCTAGCGCCGGGAACTTGTCTGAATCGGGCAGGAGCTTAGCCCGCAGCTCCGTCGCCGCCTCCAGGGCTCCCAGGATCTGCACCAGCTCCGCTCCCTGCAGCAACTGGCTGTCCCGGGCGCGCTGCACCAGAGGCAGCACATCACGCACCCCGGAAAGAGTAATGCGCCCCGCCGCTGCTAGCTCTTCCACCTGATCCAAGCGCTCCTGGATCTGGCCCAGGTCTTCCAGCGGCACAAGCGCCAGGGCCTTATAGCGGCCCAGGGGCGAGGTCACATGCCGGGCCAGCGCCTGGCGCACCCGGGGAAAATCCAGAATCTCTAGGGCGTGGGCATTGATCACAGCGTCACCCCACAGATTATAATTTAGCCCCTTCCCCGCCCCGTGGCCTTCGTTAACCGCTTGTCAGGTACCGGGACTAGTGTGGAGCTGGGTCCCCAGAGCGCGGCCAAGGGGGTACTAGCTGTGCGGAGCGCTGCCGTCATAATCTTAGCCATTACTCTCACCGGCTGCCTGCCCGGCCTCAGCCTGGGGGCGTTGTTTGGTGCTCCCCAGTCTCCCCCACTGGCAGATAATCCTGCCCCCCAGCTCTCTCTAGAACCACCGGCCCCGCCGCCCGCTGAAGTGCCAGCACCTCTGCTGGTAGAGGCGCCACCGCCGGCCAGCGCTAGTCGCCCTGAGGTAACACTACCACCCCTAGAGCCACCAACCCCAGAGCCGTCACCTGGACCAGAACCTGCTCTCCCACCACCAGAGCCAGCAGCAACCTCACCTCCCGAAAACCCTGCCCCCCCGCCGGCCGAGGAGCTACCACCTCCCCTTCCTGAGAACCCTGCTCCCCCGCCAGCCGCCGAGGCGGGGCCAGCTGCCACAGCCGATGCCGTTCCCTCCGGTACCGGGGAATTTGCCACGCCGGTGCAGGGAGAAGTGCTGGTAGGTTTCGGGTTTGTCACTGTTCCCAACGTAGGCCTAGTGCTCAGCACTGGCATTGACATGGCTGCGCCTCTGGGCACACCCATTGCCGCCGCCCGGGCAGGGGTAGTGACCTCAGTGGGCTTCGACGATAGCGGGCTGGGCCTGCTGACCATCATCGACCATGGCGAGGGCATCTTGACCCTGTACGGCTACCAGCAGGCGGCAACGGTGCAGGTAGGCCAGCGGGTGTTCCAGGGAGACATAATTGGCTTCGTGGGGCAAGGCGGCCCCACCAGCGCTCCGGCGCTGCACTTCGAGATCAAGATCAATGGCCAGTCGGTGGACCCGGTGCCACTGCTCTCCGGCGCTCCCCCGCCGCCTCCAGTGGTCAGCTTCACCACCTCCAGCCCGCCGGCTCCTAGCGCCCCGCCCCCTGACAGCGCCCAGTGCAGCTACTTTGTGCAGGTAGGCGCCTTTGCCAGCCCGGCCAACGCCCAGAATTTGATAGATCTTTTACGCTCCCAGGGCTACAACGTCCAGGAGCGCTCCACCGCCAGCGGCCTGCACCGCGTCTTAGCGGGGCCATACTGCAGCCGCAGCGCCGCCGAGGAAGCTACCGGGAGGCTGCAAGGCGCCTATCCCGGTGCGTTTGTCGTAGAGCAGGCAGCGTGAAGCTTAGCGCCGCGTCAGATCCTCTAGCTCCTGGGCCAGGCTGCGCCGCCGCTCCTTGAGCGGCCGCTGCTTGACCACCACCGGCCGCGGCAGCTCTAGCCGCCGGAGCTGGACCAGATAGTAGCGGCGCCGGGCAAACCAGCCAATAGACACCCCCACTACTAGCCAGCTCAGCCAGCCCCGGCGCCACAAGTAGTCCAGCACGTCACTTACAGTCACCGTAGCCCCCGGGGTGTCGGCTTTCAACACCAGGGGGGTGGGGGCCAGGGGCAGCACATCTTGGAAGAGCACTTCCCCCAGTAGTAGGCCAGCGGTCAGCAGGAGAAACACCCCCAGCGCATAGAGCCCCCGCCCGGGGAGGCGGTGCAGGAAGTACCACAAAAAGCCCAGGAAAAACGCCTCCCAGGCCCAGCCTCCTTCCCGCAGGTGCTGATAAACTCCAGTGGGCCGCCGCACTGTGTCGCTCTCCAGGGCCACCACAAACTCTGGCGCCGCCGGCTCAGCATCAGCCCGGCCCAGAAACGGCAGGACGCAGAGCAGGGCAATAATACCCAGGACGAACACTGCCAAATCAGCGGGAATCACGCCATCGCGCACCAGCTGGAGCAAATAGGCGTAGAGGGCTAAATCCCGCAGTCCTCCCGGCGCCACCTGGCGCTGCGCCCCCAGCACCACAATCTGGGCCAGGATGCACAGCACCAGCAGCACCACCAAAAACACCCGGAAAACCGTGAGCGCGATGCGCATAAGGCCCCGGCTGATGGTAGCACGGCGCCACCTGGCTACTGAGAGCGGGTTTCAGCTGGGTGTATTCCTATACGAGCCGCAGCTCACCCGCCAATCTGGAACATGTGGCGCTGCTCAGTAGAGGCGCCCTCCACCAGCACCTGCTGGATCAGGTGATGGCCAGTGGGTTTCAGGGCCACCGCCCGGCTCAAAACGGCCTGCACCGCTGCCATGCCGCCACCGCTGCGAATCGCCGCCTTCACGTCCAGCTCATCGTCGTTGAGCAGGCACAGGTGGAACTTGCCATCAGCCGTCAGGCGCATACGGTTGCAGCTGCCGCAGTACGGCTCGCTCACCGGGCTAATGAAGCCTACCACGCCCCGGGCACGAGGCAGGCGATAGTTCTTGGATTCGTCTGAGGGGTTCTGGTTGGGCAGCGGGGTAAGGGGGCCCAGCGCCTTCATAATGCGCCGGCAGGTCTCTACATTAGACACGAAGCGCTCCCGGGAGAGCTGGCCGCACTGGTCATTGCCCAAGGGCATCAGCTCAATGAAGCGCACGTGCCAGTCGCGCTCCAGCGTGAGCCGAGCCAGGTCCACCACGTCAGTGTCGTTAAAGCCCCTAGTCACTACGGCATTGAGCTTAATAGGCACCAACCCCGCAGCTTCGGCAGCTTCAATGCCAGCCCAGATGCGCTTCAGTGTCCCCCAGCGCATGATTTGCGGCAGGCGTTCGGGATGCAGGGTATCCAAGTGGATGTTCACCCGGCGCAGCCCGGCCGCCGCCAGGTCCTTGGCTAGCTGCGGCAGCAAGAGGCCGTTGGTGGTCATGGCCAGGTCTCCCAGCCCAGGGATGTGGGCTAAGCGGCGCACAATAGATACCACCTCTGGCCGCAGCGTCGGCTCACCACCAGTAAGGCGGAATTTAGTGAAACCCACCCCTACCGCCGCCTGGGCTACCAGCTCGATCTCTTCCTCAGTGAGCAGGTCGGGCTGAGGGACAAACGCCGGCACGTGCAGCGGCATGCAGTACACGCAACGCAGGTTGCAGTGGTCAGTGAGCGAGAGGCGCAGGTAGTTGATATGGCGCCCAAAGCCGTCGTAGAGCGCCTTTGCTCCGTCTGCGGTCATACTGTCCCCCACCGTCATCAGCTCACCACCGTTATCACCGGCAGAACATAACGCCCTTACTATACCCTAAATGATGCTGTTTAGTTCAAGGATGCTCGCCACCTCAGCGCGCTGCGTAGCGCTGGTACACTGGCGCCGGCTGGTCCAGGGGGCGGCCGGCTAAAAGCGAGTGGGTCAGGATCAGGTACTCCCCATGGCTCCAGGCCAGGGGCGTGGCCGAGCCAGTACCCCGCCCGGTGTCCTCAAACACCTGCTCCGGCAGCAGGCCGCCAGCGTTGGCAAAGTAGTCCAGGGCCTGCAGCATCTGGCGGGCCCCGGTAGGGTTTCCCGCCGCCAGCTCATACATCCCCCGCTCGGCAGTGAGCAGCGTCCACAGCCGGCCCTTGCTCTGGCGCTGGTCATTGCCATAGCCATCGAAATTGTAGCGGTAGAAGCTGGGGCCGCCTGGAGTTTCGATGCGCAGCTGGGCATCAATGACCGGCAGGGTCTGCACCACGTGAGGGTCCCGGGGTGAGCGCACCCCCAAGCGCACCAGCTCTAAGAAGCTCTGGTCCACAATCTGCCGCTGGTCGTGGGTGCCGCCGCCATTGGCAATGGTCATATTCTGTGCCGCGTCCGGCTGGCCACTAGCCGTGATCCGCAGGTAGTAGCGGCCCTGGCCAGAGGGGCCAGTGGTGGTGAACGTCCAGGCCTCAATGTTCGCCGCCCATTCATCAGCCGCGGCCAGGTAACGTTCCGCCGCCTCTGGGTCCCCCGCCTGGGTGGCCAGCTCCGCCGCAGCCACCAGTCCGGCTATTTCCGCCGCCAGCGTGGCCGGCGAGTAGCCGCCGTTCTCCTCCCAGCGCTCCTGGGGGGTCTGGGGGCCATGGGCCAAAAGATATTCGGCCGCCGGGCGCACCAGTGACGCATAGCGCTCGCTGGCGCCAGCCCACCAGGCCAGCAAAATGGCGTCGGCAATTTCGTCCATCTGGGTAGAGCTCCACTGCTGCCGGCCATCAAGGTAGGAGTTCTGGGGGAAGGAGCCATCAGCCCGCTGCTGGCGCTCATCCAGGTAGCGGAGCACGTCAGCCATAGTGCTCCGGTCGCCGGCCAGGAACAGCGCCAGGGTAGCGTGATAGAGATCCCGGCCCCACACTTTGCGGTAGCCATTTTCAGTGTCCGCCGCCCGCTCCCCCCAGGGTACTGCTAGCGACGCCACCAGGGCGCCGCGGTAGGTCTTGTCTTCATGGGCCTTCATCATCATGGCCGACTGGTAGTAGAGGTCCGGCACGCCACTGAGCTGCTCCAGGCTGGCCACATAGCGCTGCCAGCCAGCCAGGTAATCGGCCTTAATAACCCCAAAGCCACGCCGCAAGCTGGCATGCACCGCCTCTACTGCCACCTGGCGGGAACCGCCCAGGCCCAAGGCCAGGGTGTGCCGCCGGTCAGCAGGGAGCTGGATGGTGAAACCCAGGCGCCCCGGCCGGGCGATGGTGTCGTACTGCCAGTCCATAAGGTACTGCTGGCCGCCAGCATAATCCCCAGGGCACAACAGGTCCGCCAGGCCATCTGAGGCGTCGGGAACGCGACAGGGGATGCCAAAGGGCGAGTAGCCTACGGAAGCCCTGAGCCAGGGAACATTGGCCGCCAGCGCCAGGTGCACGTCGTCGTCGGCAGCGTAAACTACCATCTGCTCCAGGTCAATTCCCCCCACATCGTCCCGGCCGCCGTTCTGGAGCCGGGGCGTCAAGTAGGCATAGAGCTGGTAGTCCCCTGGGACTCTTTGCAACACCTGGAAGCTGGTGTCCACGAGAAGCACGTCAGCCGCCGGATCAGTGAGCACTTCTTTCACCAGCCGGTAGCGGCCTGCCGGGTCAGTAAGCGTGATCCGGTATGCCAGAGCACGCCGGTCGATGTACGCTACCTGCCGCTCCAGGTCAGCTTCCCGGTGCACGAAGCTCCGGCCATCAGATACTAAATAAGTCAGCTCCCGCACGTTGCCCTGCTCTACTGTGGGGTAGAGCACGTCGGTGACGGCGCCGTTAGCCAAAGTGAACCACACCCGCGACTGCGGCCCGGGAGCATCGTAGGTATAAGCGGTGCCCACGCCTTCTTTCGCCCCGCTAGTCCAGGGACCGGAGGGGGCAGTGCGGCCCGGGGCAGCGCCGCCTTGGCGCATAAATAAAGTGCGCGCCGGCGCTGGCAGGTCCACTGAAGTCACCCACAGCACTGCCAGGCCAATGACTACTAATGCCAATAGCGGCTTGTGCCACTGCCTCATACCACCCCCCTACTACCCACCGCCTTCCCTTTGACCACATAATGGCACTATGTCGCTCCCAGAGCGCCTGGCCATTGCCCAGTGCGGGCCGCTGGATGCTAAGCTGGCAGTGCCCGGCTCCAAGAGTATCACCAACCGGGCCCTATTGGCCGCGGCGCTGGCCCAGGGCTCCAGCGTGCTCCGCCACTGCCTGTTTGCCGACGATACCCGCTACATGATTGATGGTCTAGGGAAGCTAGGCATGACCGTGGCAGCTGATGCGCCACAGCAAACCTGCCACGTTACCGGCACTGATGGCATCATTCCCGCCGCCAGGGCAGACTTGTTTGTGGGCAATGCTGGCACCGCCATGCGCTTCCTTACTGCAGCCCTGACTCTAGGGCACGGCTGGTTCCGGCTAGACGGCACGGAGCGCATGCGCCAGCGGCCCATTGGCGATTTGCTCACTGCCCTAGGGCAGCTGGGCATTGCGGCCCGCAGCGAGTTCGAGAACGGCTGCCCCCCAGTGGTGATGGAAGCCAGCGGGCTGCCAGGAGGAACTGTCACCGTAGACGGCTCCCAGTCCAGCCAGTACCTATCGGCGCTGTTGCTAGCCTCTCCCTACGCCAGGGAGCCTCTCCAGATCCAGGTCACCGGCGAGCTGCAGTCCAAGCCCTACGTGGACCTGACCCTGGCGGTCATGCGAGACTTTGGCGTGCCAGTGCAGCGCCGCGCGTACCAGTGGTTCCAGCCAGAGCCGGGCCGGCGCTACCAGGGCCGCGACTACACTGTGGAAGGCGACGCCTCAGCCGCAGGCTATTTCCTGGCGGCAGCAGCCATTGTGGGCGGCCGCTGCCGCATTAGCAACGTGGGCCAGCGCTCCGCCCAGGGCGACATACATTTAGCTGATGTGCTGGAGCGCATGGGCTGCCAGGTGCACTGGGGAGCGAACTGGGTGGAAGTGCGCCGGCCATCAGAAGCGCCGCTACGCGGCGGCACTTTCGACCTCAACGCCCTGCCTGACCAAACCCAAACTTTGGCGGCGGTGGCGCTGTTCGCCCAGGGGCCGACTCGCTTAGAGCGCGTGCCTAACCTGCGCATTAAAGAAACCGACCGGCTCTCGGCGCTGGCCACTGAACTTAGCAAGCTGGGCGCTAAAGTGGAAGAAGGGCCGGACTACCTGGTCATTTTCCCCGGGCCGCTGCGCGGCGCGGAAATTGAAACCTACGATGACCACCGCATGGCCATGGCGCTGGCGCTAGTGGGGCTGCGCCAGAGAGGGGTGGTGATCCACCATCCAGGCTGCGTCAGCAAAACCTTTCCTGAATTCTTCCAGGTGCTGGAGAGCTTGGCCAATCACACCGGGTAGCCGTACATGCGCAACATGCGCTTGCCCTGCTCGGTGACCATGTCCTTATTCCAGGCCGGAGACCAGACAAACTCCACATGGGCCTCCTGCACCCCCGGCACTCCCAGGATGGCCAGCTCAGCGTCTTGCTTCAACTGGTCCATTACCGGACAGCCCATGGAGGTCAGGGTCATCTTGACATCCACCCGGCCCTCACTGATCTCGGCCTCGTACACCAGCCCCAAGTCCACGACATTCACCGGGATCTCTGGGTCATGCACCACCCGCAGCGCGTTCAGAATGTCTTCGCTAGTCACACTACATCACCCCCAGCTAGGGCAATTATACATGCCCCACCAGTCACCGGAGGCATTCAGGATGCCAGGTGGCCTACACCAGGCTGAGCCTGATCCGGGAGCTTACTTAAACTTCACCTCCAGCCGGCTCTCGATTCTATCTTCGTCCAGCTCCACGCCCATGCCGGGCCCGGTGGGCAGCGTCACGCTCCCGCCCACGGGCTTGATGGGATTCTTGAAGAAGAACTGGTTGACCTCGTTCCACTTAATCAAATACTCCAGCAACGGGCAGGTGGCCACCGGCTGGGCGGCAATGATGTGTACCGTGGCCGGCACTGAATGGCCATGGGGAATCACCACCAGGTCATAGGCCGAGGCCAGGGCGCAGATCTTCATGGTCTCGGAGATCCCCCCAGCCCAGAACACATCGGGCTGCAGCACGTCAGCCACCTTCGCGTCCATGAGCGCTTTCAAGCCCCAGCGGGTGTACTCGTGCTCCCCGGTAGCAATGGGAATGCGCACATTGCGCCGGATCTCGGCACACTGCTCGATTTTATCGGGCAGTACCGGCTCCTCAATCCAGCGGGGTTGATATTCTTCTAAGCGCCGGGCCATCTGGATGGTGTAGGGCACATCCCAGCTCATCCAGCAGTCCAGCATAATGTCCACACCTGGGCCTGCTGCCTCGCGCAAGGTGCGCACCAACTCCAGGTTCTTGGCAATACCTTCTGGCCCATCAGCCGGGCCGTGCCGGGGGAACCACTTGGTGGCCCGATAGCCTTGGGCCACGATCTCCTTTACCCGCTCCCGCACCAGTTCCGGCTCCAGCGAGTAGCCTAAAGCGCTGGCATAGGCCGGAATGGTCTCCCGGGTAGGCCCACCTAGCAGGCGGTAGACCGGGACCCCAGCCCACTTCCCTTTCAGGTCCCACAGGGCGCAATCCACCACACTGATAGCCTGCATCACCACCCCTTTGCGGCCATGCACCATGAAGCGGTAGAGCCGGTCCCAGATGCGCTCAGTAGCCAGGGGATCATGGCCCAAGAGCAAAGGCGCCAGCTGCTGGCTGATGGCAAACGCCTGGTCCATGCCCTGGATCGGCCCTGCCTGGCCAGTGACGCCTTCAT
>JACQHA010000232.1 GCA_016199255.1 Deinococcus sp. | reverse complement strand
ATGCTGGCCATCCGGCAGTCGCTGAATATGGTGAAGGGTCAGCCAGTCTTCTCAACTCCTAAGACCGAGCAGGGCATCCGCCGGATTGCGGTGTCGCCGGATGTGCTGGAGATACTCGCCGCACATAAGCAGCGCCAGGAAGCTGAGCGTGCCTTCCTGGGGGTGGCCTGGCCTGAGACTGACCTGGTGTTCACTTCTGAGCTGGGCACCCCACTGCATCCCCGGAACTTTGAGCGGACCTGGTACCGACTGCAAGCAGAAGCCGGTGTCCCCCAGGTGCGCCTCCATGATCTTCGGCATCTGCATGTCTCACTCCTAGTGAAGCGAGGCTTTGACCTGCGTACCATCGCTGACCGAGTGGGGCACACTGACCCGGCTTTCACGCTCCGGCGCTATAGCCACCTGTTTGAAGAGCAGCGCCAGGCCGCCGCCGTGAGTCTCCCAGACCTATTAGTCGGCAACGGGCCAAGAGCCGTTAATTGATTCCTGTAGCTGTAGTTAAGCTGTAACTGCCACAGAACACAAGCACTCCCCCTCTGCGGGGGAGTCTCGTTTTCACGTCCTTGACGCTATTTTTCTTGGTCGGGGCGAGAGGATTTGAACCTCCGACCACCTGAACCCCATTCAGGTGCGCTACCAGGCTGCGCTACGCCCCGGCGCTGGATGGATAGTATACCCCTTCCTGCAGGAGCAAGCTAGTGCACTGGCTCAGGGGCATCGGCAACACCTGTCCACTGCGGCGCTGGCGGGGCTTAGAGCATCACCGAGGTCGGAGCCGCACTGCCCCTGGTCGGCCTGCGCAGCAGAAAATCAGGAAGAGCCCAGCCCCATTGGGGGTCGGCCCAAGGGCCTGAGAACTCCCTGGGCTTACAGGGTGCTTGCCTCCGTCGCAAGCTGGTGAAGGTGAGGCTGCAAGCGCCAAGGACCCGATAATACCTTATTGCCTTGGCGGCAGCGGCAATACCCCGAGGAGAATGAGAATCAAGATGATAAGTAGCAGGTTCGTCAACATCAGGACCTCCTCCCTCATTTGGCAGCCCGCGCGATAATCTAGTATACCCCACCGGCGCTGCAGCTCTTCCTGCGACGGCCGAAGCGCGCAGCACAATGCCCAGAGAGCTGTATCTGGTGATCCAGTTTGGGAAGCAAGCCTTTATCTTAGAGCGGCAGTAGAAAGCGGCACCTCTCTGAACCAGTTCAGTGCCGGAAACAGCGCAGGCCGGTGAACACCATGGCCAGGCCATGAGCGTCGGCAGCGGCAATGGACTCCTGGTCGCGCACTGAGCCACCAGGCTGGATCAGCGCCGTGACTCCCGCCTGGGCGGCCACCTGCACCGTGTCAGGAAAGGGAAAGAAAGCGTCCGAGGCCAGCACCGCCCCTCTAGCCCGCTCCCCGGCCCGCTCTATAGCGATCCGGGCCGCGTCCACCCGGTTGGGCTGGCCGCCGCCAATGCCTACAGTGCACGACTCCTTGGCCAGCACAATCGCGTTGGAGCGCACCTGCCGCACCACTGGCCAGGCAAAGCGCAAATCGCGCAGCTCGGCCTCGCTGGGGGCGCGCCTGGTGACTACCTGCAGCTCGCCCAGCTGGGCCAGGTCCGCATCCTGCACTAATAAGCCACCCCGCAGGCGGCGCAGGTCATAGTAGGGCGTGGGCGCAGGAAGAGGCACCTGGAGCAGGCGCAGGTTCTTCTTGCGGCGCAAGAGCTCCAGTGCCTCCGGGTGGTAATCGGGGGCCACCACCACTTCCAGGAAGATCTCCCCCAGGGCTTGAGCAGTGGCCGGGTCCACCGCCTGGTTCAGCGCCACCACCCCGCCAAAAATAGATACTGGGTCAGCGTCGTGGGCCCTTTGATAGGCAGTGGCCAGGTCCGGCGCCACAGCCACGCCGCAGGGGCTGGCGTGCTTCACCGCCACCGCCGCCGGCAGAGAGAACTCGGCCACCAGATTGAGCGCTGCCTCGGCGTCGCCCAGGTTGTTATAGGACAGCTCCTTCCCCCAGAGCTGCTGGGCGCCACTGAGCCCACCGCCAGCCGACTCCCGGTACAGCGCCGCCCGCTGGTGGGGGTTCTCGCCGTAGCGCAGGTCGCACACTTTGCTAAAGGAGAGGAAAAGTTCCCTGGGGAAATCGCCCTCACCACTGCTGCGCGCTAAATAGGCGCTAATGGCGGCGTCGTAGCGGGCAGTGTGCCGGAAGACCTTAAGCGCCAGCCTCTGCCGGAACTCTTCTGATAGCCCCCCCTGGGCCAGCTCCGCTAGCACCTGGGGGTAGTCATCGGGGTCCACCACCGCCCCCACCCAGGCGTGGTTCTTGGCCGCCGAGCGCAACAGTGTTGGCCCGCCAATATCAATCTGCTCTATGGCCTCTGCCAGCGTGGCCCCCCGGGCCGCGGCGTCGGCAAAGGGGTAGAGGTTCACGACCACCAGGTCAATGGGGGAGATGAGGTGGGCAGAGAGCTGCTGCTGATCTTCTGGAGAGCGGCGGGACAGGATGGCGCCGTGAATGACCGGGTGCAGGCTCTTCACCCGCCCCCCCAGGATCTCGGGGAAGCCAGTGAGGTCCGAGACCGCAGTGACCTTCAGCCCTGTCGCCGTCAGCGCCTGGTGGGTGCCGCCGGTGGAAATGAGTTCCACACCGCTTTGCGCCAGGCCCCTGGCCAGTTCCACAATGCCGGTTTTGTCCCAGACGCTCAGAATCGCCCGGGTGACTGGTGTGAGCATGCTACTCCCTGGGCGGTGACCCTTCTCAGCCTCGCCGCCTTCCATTATGATGGAGGCACTGGGCCCCTCAACCTTCTTAACCGGGCGTTGATACCCGCTTGATTCTGGGGCAGTACACCGGATATCAGCCCGGAATAGGGCTGCGAGGTGGGTATGAAGGTCTTCGGGAGCATCCTGCTGCTGGCGCTGTTGGGGGGAGCTCTGGCCCAGGTGGCCGAACCCCAGAGGGTGCAGGCTGCAGACGCCTTGGTCCCGGCCTTTGTGCCTGACGTGCCCGAGGGCACGGTGATCGTGCTCTTGCAGCCGGACCTGGTTACTATCCGGTTAGAGGTAGTGGCCTTAAGGGACGATACCCTCCCCACCCTTTTGCAGCTCCTGGAGAGCCGGCGCCTGCGCGGCGCCTTCCCGGTGTCGCTGCTCTTTCCCCAGGGTAGCCCTATTATTTTTGTCCTCTTGCCCGAGATCTCCGTGGACCTCTTGCGCCAGTTCACCCTGCGGGAGCTGATCGTTGCCCGGATCGGCCTGGAGAACTACCGGCGTCTGATGCCCTAGGCTACCGCCCCCCGCTAAAATATGACAAGGAGGTCAGATGAGCGGCAAGGTCAAGATCCTGGTGGTGGAGGACCAGGAGGATACCGCCCACTTGCTGCAGCTGGAACTGAGCGAAGAGGGCTACCAGGTGCTGGTGGCCCACGATGGCATTAACGGTCTGTCCATGGCCCGGGAGCACAGCCCGGACCTGGTGGTCTTGGACGTGGGCCTGCCGGGGATCGGCGGCCTAGACGTGCTGCGCCGGCTGCGCAAGACCTCCAACGTGCCCATTATCCTGCTCACTGGCTACGACAGCGCCGAGGACCAGGTAACTGGCCTGGACCTGGGGGCCAACGATTATGTCACCAAGCCCTTCTCCCCCGATGTGCTTATGTCCCGCATCCGCGCCCAGCTGCGGGGCAAGGGAGCAAGCGACGATGGGCATTTGCGGCTGGGCCCACTGGTGGTGGACCCCGCCTCGGGCGACGTGTGGCGCGATGGCGTATTGATCGCCGGGACCGATGCCCCAGAAGACGCCCTTACCAAGACCGAGGCGGAGATCTTGGCGCTCTTGGTGCGGCATCCGGGCAAGATCTTCGACCCCGACCAGATTATTGACGCGGTGTGGGACGACTACTCTTTAGCCCCGGACCCAGACACCATTAAGACCCATATCTCCAACCTGCGCCGCAAGCTGGGGGACCGGGACCAGACGCTGATCCGCACGGCCCGGGGGCGAGGCTACTTCCTGAAAGAACCGCGCTAGAAGAGGTGTGTTGACCATCCGCCTCCGCCTGACTCTCTTGTACGCCCTGGGAGTGGCGTTTGGCCTGGTGCTGGCCGGGGTCATCTTGCATTTGGCGCTGCCAGTGGTGATCCGGGAGCGGGTGCGCAGCGAGGCGCGGCGCTCTGCCGATGCCCTGGCCCGGCGGGTGACTGGCCAGGAGCGGGGCGGGGCAGTGTTTCCCCTGTCGCCAGTTTTCCAGTTGCGGCTCTATGACCAGTTTGGGCCCAGCATCCGCAACAGTTCCGGAGTAGAGCTGCCCGACCTGACCCCGGGGCACCTGGCCCGCTCCTGGCAGGGAGAAGATTTCTTCATTGCCACCAGCGACCGGCGGGTGATCTATGTGGCCCCCCTGTACTGGGAAGGCCAGGTGGTGGGGGCGGTGCAGGTAGGCCAGTCGCTGGAGCCATTTGACGACACCCTGCGCCTGGTGGACCGGATTCTCCTTTTGTATCTCACCCCCCTGGGAGCCTTATTAGCTGCTGCCCTGGGCTACGTTTTGGCTGGCCGGGCGCTCTCGCCGGTGGAGCGCTTCATCCGCGAGGTGGACCAGGTGTCGGCGGAGAGCCTGGACCGGCGGCTGGTGGCGCGGCGCGACGAGCTGGGCCGGCTGGCGGAGCGAGTGAACTCTATGCTGGACCGCCTGGCGCGCTCTTTTGAGATCCAGCGCGATTTAATCCGCAACACCACCCATGAACTGAAAGTCCCGCTCACCAATTTGGTGGGCTACACTGACCGGCTCTCCCGCAAGGTGGGCGACGCCGCCAACCGCGACCTGGCCGAGCGGGCAGCGCGGGTGGCGCGCTACATGCGTGCCCTGGTGGAGGATCTTTTGGCCCTGGCCAGGGGCGAGGCCATGGAGAAATGGGAGACGCGGGCGGTGGAGCTCTCGGACCTCTTGCACCAGGTACGGGAAGAGGTGGTGTCTGAGGCGGACCCGGTGCGCTTTGAGCTGAACGGCGAAGTATTTGTGGAGGGCGACCCTATTCGCCTCAAGCAGGCCTGCATCAACCTGATCAAGAACGCCAAGAAAGCCGTGGACATTAAGAAGGCCAGGCTGGGCCAGTCTGGCGAGGTGGCAGTGCGCTTAGATCAGGTGAACAGCCAGGCGCGCATTGCAGTCATTGACACCGGCATTGGCATCCCCGCTGACGAAATCTCGCACATTTTCGAACGCTTCTACCAGTGCAAGGCCCACCAGGGCTTCTCTGGCGGCACCGGGCTGGGGCTCACCATTACCAAGCTGATTGTGGAGCGGCACAAGGGCACCATTGACGTCAGCAGCGTCGAGAACCAGGGCAGCACCTTCACCATCAGCCTGCCCGCCATGGAAGTGGAGTAGTTAACTCCCTTAACCCTCGTTGTACCAGCACTTGATCGCTCCCCCATAGCCTGGGCGTATGGGCGAGGCGGCTCGCCACTTGGCCCGCACGCCGGGCGCGCAGGAGGTACCTATGTGGTTGCGCAAAACTCTGGTGGTAACCACCTTATTTTCGCTACTGGCCCCCCTGGCATTGGCCCAGGGCACCCAGCGGATTATTGTCACTCCACCTGGTGGGCTCACAGTGAGCCTGGTGCCTGACCGGGGCACCGGCGGGAACTACTTCCCCGGCGAGCAGGTGCGGCTCACAGTCACCACCAGCCAGAATGCCTTCTTGTATCTCTACAGCTTCGACGCCGGCGGGAACCTGGACATTTTGCTGCCCAACAGCCGGCCCGGGGGCAGCCAGAACTTCATTGCTGGCAACACCCCTACCACCTTCCCCCGGCCCACTGACCAGTTTGCCTACACGGTGACGCTGCCGGCGGGGCCCAATAGCATTGTGGCCGTGGCCACCTTGCAGCAGGTGGATCCGAACTCGCTCCTGCCCCAGGTGTTTGCCGCTTTGGACCTGGGCCGGACTCAAGGCTCAGTGCCCCAGACCCAGCGGATTATTGTCACTCCACCCCCGCCGCCCCCTAGCCCCACGCCCAGCGGTGTGGCCAGCACGTTCATTAACGTGCTGGGCAGCATTCAGCTGCCGCCCCCGCCGCCGGCGTTCGGCACCCTGTCTATTAGCAGTAATCCCGCGGGAGCTCAGGTGTTCCTGAACGGGGCGTTTGTGGGCACCACCGGCTTCCAGCCGCTTCTGGTCAATGCTGCTCCGGGGCGGAACGCCCTGCGCTTCACCCTGGCCGGGTTTGCCGACACCACCGTGGAGATCAACATCCAGGCGGGGCGCACTGTGCCGGTGAATATCACCCTCACCCCAGTGTTTGGCTCTTTGGACATCCGCTGCAACGTGGTGGGCGCCCGGGTGTTTGTCAATGGCGGCGAGGTGGGCGCCATTGGCATTGATGGCCGGCTACAAGTGCCCAACCTGGCACCAGGTGAATACCAGGTGGTGGTGGTGTCCCCCGGTTTCCGGGTTTTTACTGATGAGGTCAACATTAGTAGCAGTAGAGCAGTGCGGGTGAACGCTACCCTGCGCTCACTGTAGCTTCGTAGGGAAGGGCATCCCTGCTGGACTTCCCTGGGAGCGCAGGCGTCTCGCCTGCCAGCAGCGGCCAAGCTGGCCGCGCTCCCAGGGGGCCAGCCCGCTGTCATAATTGTCATCGTTTGTTCATTATCCCCTCATAGTTGACGGCGATAGTGGCCGTGCAATGCCCAGGGCGGTAGGATAGGGGAGGTAGGCTGTGGCCAGCACGCGCCGAAGAAAAACCAGTAGAGCTGGTATTCATAGTGGGAGACTTCCCGCCGACGCGCCAGACGAGCTTTTGCTCCAGAGCCTGGCTAGTGGCCAGGAGGAGGCCTTTGGGCTCATCTACGACCGCTACGAGCGGCTGGTGCGGGCCTTTGCCCTGCGCATGCTGCGCGACCGGGGCAAGGCGGAAGAAGTAGTGCAGGACGTGTTCCACTCGGTGTGGCGCCGGGCCAGGACCTACCGCCCATCGCGGGGCCGTTTTACCAGCTGGCTCTTGGCCATCACCCATAACCGCGCCACCGACCTCTTGCGCCGCAAGGTGCTCCCTGCCGCCGACCCAGAGGAGCTGGGCCGGGGCGAGGAGTCCTGGGGCCGCCTGGAGGCCCTGGACCCTGACCCGGCCAGCAGCGCTGAAGCTAGCTGGCTGGCAGAGCGGCTGCGCACCGCCATCTCCCGGCTCTCCGCCGACCACCGCCAGGTGATCGAGCTGGCGTATTATGGTGGCCGCACCCAGAGGGAGATTGCCAGTGCTGTAGGCTGCCCGCTAGGCACGGTGAAGAGCCGGATGAAATACGGCCTGGATAACCTGCGGCGCATTATGGCCGAGATGGGCCTGGGAGAGATGGCAGGCTAGCGTGGCGAAAGACCCCTGGGGCAGCCTGAAAGCCGGTACCGTTTTAGAGCTGGGCGGCGCCAAGATATTGGTGTGCGACGGCCAGGGCGACCCCAAGCGCGACCTTTACCCTATTGAAGAAGTACTACTAGAAGAGCGCAGCCCCTACCAGGAAGCCCTGGTAGTGCGCAGCCGCTACTGGGGGCACATGCTGGTGTTGGACGGCGCCCTGCAGCTCGCCGAGCGCGACGAGCACGTCTACCACGAGATGCTGGTGCACCCCGCCCTGTTTCTCCACCCCCGCCCCCAGCGGGTGGTGGTGATCGGTGGCGGGGACGGCGGCACGCTGCGCGAGGTGCTGAAGCACCCTGAGGTGCAGAAAGCCTACCTGGTAGAGATCGATGACGCAGTGGTGAAATTGGCGCAGCGCTATTTCCCCCAGGTGATCGCCTGCTTAAAAGACCCCCGGGCGGAGCTGGTGATCCAAGATGGCTTACAGTTCATGGCAGAAGCCAGCCCCGGCAGCTTCGATGTGGTGATTATTGACCTCACCGACCCGGTGGGCCCAGCGCAGGCCCTGTTCCAGCCACCGTTCTACCAGAGTGTGCGCCGCGCCCTGGCTAAGGACGGCCTGCTAGCCACCCAGTCCGAGCCTTTGGTCTTCCGGCGCCACCTGGTACGCCAGGTGCAAGAGAGCCTTCTGGCCTGCTTTCCCAGCGTAGACCTGTACGCCGCAGTGCTCCCCACTTATGGGGGGAACTGGTGGACCTTCTCCCTGGCCAGCACTACGCCCGGGGCCAACCTGCGGGAGCCAGTGCGCACCAGCCCTATTACCACCCGGCTCTACCGGCCAGATGTGCACCGCTGGGCCTTTCTGCCGCCGTCGCTGGTAGCCGACGTGCGCTCGGGCACTGGGGACTGGTGGTAGGGAATTACTGATTAGTGTCGTTATCCCTGGTGAGAAAGCCCCGAATAGCGGCCAGAGCCTGCTCTTCGGGGCCCGGGCCGGGCGGGGCCGTGTCCTCGGGAGCCTCTCCCTGGCTGCGCCGCACTGGCGGCCGGTAGCGCGGGGTGAGGTCACGCTTGGGTAATTCTGGGGTTCGCCTACGGGGAATAATCCATCACTCCTTTCGCTGGTTTAACGTATCTACTGTCACTGACGGTTGTCTCGCGGGAAAAGTTCCCAAAGGTCACATACCACCTGTTAGCTAGGATACCCCAGGGCACTTGGCCCGCGGCAAGCCCAATTATAGCGCATAATAGGAGACTAAAGCCAGCGGTGGCGCCACATGTAGATAAACATGACCCCCGCCAGGCCAGCCATGAACCCGAGAATCAGGGGATAGCCCCAGGGCCAGCTCAGCTCCGGCATGTTCCAGGGCGACGCCTGGGGGTTGAAGTTCATGCCGTACACCCCGGCGATGAAGGTTAGGGGCAGGAAAATGGTAGAAAGCGCTGTCAGGCGCTGCATCACCTGGTTCATGCGGTTGGAAAGTGTGGAGCGGTAAGCGTCCATGGCGCCAGACAGCAGGTCGCGCTGCATCTCTAAGAGTTCGTAGAGCCGCACCACGTGGTCCTGGATGTCCCGGAAATAGATAATGGCCCGCTCTGACACAAAGGGAAAGTCACGGCGCGCCAGCCGGCCAATCACCTCGCGCTGGGGGCCCAGGCTGCGCCGCAACTCTAGAATGTGGCGCTTGATGGTCAATATGTCGTCGAGCACTGCCTTTCCCGTGTTGCCAGCCAGGATGCGGTCTTCTACTGCCTCCAGCGCCT
>JACQHA010000230.1 GCA_016199255.1 Deinococcus sp. | reverse complement strand
TCGCCCTCCGGGTGGTAGTCCGGGGTCTGCTCCACGCCGGCATAGGCTGCCACCTCCGGGAGGATGACTGCTAATAGGCCGGTGTCCTGCAGCAGGCGAAAGCCCTGGGCTGGGTCTGGGCCGGTGAGAATGCGATTGAGCTCATCCCTGATGCGCTCGCCACTGACGGTGCGCACCAGGGGCGCTGCCTCCTGCACCGCCTGGTAGGTAGCCGGCTCGATTCTAAACCCTAGCTGGGCCGCCAGGCGCACTGCTCGCAGGGGGCGGAGGTGGTCTTCTCTAAAGCGCTGAGCGGGCTCACCTACGGCTCTAATGACCCGGGCCTGCAGGTCTTTCTGGCCATCGACATAGTCCAGCACCTGGTCATGCACCGGGTCATAGAACAGGGCATTGATGGTAAAGTCGCGCCGCGCCGCATCGGCCCTGGGGTCGGCATACACCACCTGCACCGGCCGCCGCCCGTCCCGGTACTCGCCGTCAGAGCGGAAAGTGGCTACTTCGAATTCATATGACCTAGTCAGCACCCGCACCACGCCAAACTGGGCCCCCACGGCCACCGTGTGGGGAAAGAGCGCCATGACCTGCTCCGGGGGGGCCGAGGTCACCACGTCATAATCATGGGGAGTGTGGCCCAGCAGCCGGTCGCGGACACAGCCCCCGGCCAGCAGCGCCTGGTAGCCCGCTGCCTGGAGCTGGGCCACCACCTCTTTGGCTGCGGCATAGTGGGCATCAGGCACGTTCAGCACAGGCGGCACAAGCATCACCTCACCTGGCCCAGTGTAACACGCTTCCTGGCCCTGTTATGATGCCACTGTGAGAGTCCTGATCGTCACTTCTGGAGACCTCACGCCTACCCTCCGGCTGCACCAGCTGGCTGCCGGACATGACCTGTGCCTGGCAGCTGATGGGGGCCTGGGCCACGCTCAGGTGCTGGGGATCACCCCGGATCTGCTCTTGGGCGACCTGGACTCGGTACGGCCCCAGACGCTCGCCAGTTACCCCGGGCCCCGGCGCACCTTCCCTACCAGCAAGGATCAAACCGACCTGGAGCTGGCTTTAGTTGAGGCGCTTGTCCACCAGCCTTGGGCCATCACCATCTTGGGTGGCCTGGGGAAGCGCTTTGACCACAGCCTGGCCAATTTGTTCCTGCTGGCTGATCTAGCCGGGCGGGGCATTGTCGCCCGGCTGGACACCGGCCGCCAGGGGGCGCTGGTGCTGTCTGAGACCCGGCCAGTGCTGGTGCTGGATGCTCCCGCAGGCGCTATTGTGTCGCTGATCCCGCTCACGGTGGAGGTGACTGGCATCACCACCTGGGGGCTGGAGTACCCTTTGCAGGACGCTACCTTGGTGCGTCACCAGGCTAGGGGCGTCAGCAACGTAGCCACCGCCCCAGCGGCCCAGGTGCGCTTGGTCAAAGGCCTGCTGGCGGTCATTGTGCAGTATCTTCCGGAGGAGACGCCATGATCACCCCGGACATGAGCTTCGCCGACGTGATTGGCACCTATCCGCGCACGGTGGCGGTATTTTTCCGGTTCGGCATTGACTGCCTGAGCTGCAGTGCCTCGCCCCACCTGACCTTAGGGAGTTTGCGGGAGGAGCTAACTCCCGAGGAATTCCAGCAGCTCTTGGCCGAGCTGAACCGGGTGACTCAGGAAACGCCTAAAGGAGCCTAGATGGCTAGGCTGCGCGCCGTAGACATTATTCGCCGCAAGCGCGACGGGGAGGAACTCTCCGGCCAGGAGATCAAGTTCTTCGTCCAGGGCTACACCCAGGGTGAGGTCCCCGACTACCAGGCAGCGGCCTGGCTGATGGCCATTGTGTGGCGCGGCATGAGCCAGCGGGAGGCGACTGCCAAAGTCCAGGCAGCGTATCTGATTGGCCCCGACCCTCCCCAGGCGGAGCCGCTGGTGCGACAGGTGGTGTGACCTGCTGCTGGCTTTGTGTGCATCCCTTGAGCCTCAATTGAGACAGGACTTACCTATGCTCTCTTCCCAAGCGGGAGGGCAGGGTGAGCCAGGAGCAGGCAGAGGGCACACAGCCACCTGAAAGCGAACCTTGGCATGGTCCGGCACTAGGGCCAGGAGAGGCACCTTCGCTCGCGGCCCAAACTCGTGCGCCTGCGGCGCACTCGAACATGGGCCGCTCCCTCAGGGCCTCCCC
>JACQHA010000224.1 GCA_016199255.1 Deinococcus sp. | reverse complement strand
CGTGAACTCGTTGGCCTGGAGGCTTTCACCGAAGCCAGCGCCGTCCAGACGTTGGCCGCTTTAGGGTTACTGCCCTCTGCAGATCCCGAAGCTCCTGTCTCTGGGCTCGCCCTGCTGGCTGTGCCAGTGCGGGCAGTGAAAAGTGGCATTATTCAAGATCCAGAGCTGCTGGACATACTGCAGGCAGTAACCGACGTGATTCTCCAAGAGGAACTCATCACCCCAGAACAGGTTGAGGAGGTGCTGCTGCCCCCACCACCCTCCGGATCCTGAGATCTATGACGGGCTCCCTGGGCGCGACGCTGGTTCAGCGACTGGGCACTAGGATGTGGGTTGATCCTCTGGCCCGCGCTGGGGGGCTGTTGCTACTGGCTAGCACCACCGCTAACGCACTGAACTACCTCTACACTCTATTGATGAGCCGCTCCCTGGGCCTGGAAGGGTATGGGAGCGTGGTGGCGCTCTTTGCGCTGATCGGCATAGCTGCGGTCCCCACCGGCGTGGTGCAGAACGTGGTGGTAGACGCTACCGCCCGCCTGGCCGCTCAGGGATTAGGAACCCGGGCAGGGGCACTGCTACGGGTAGCGCTGGTTCGTCTGGTGGCCCTCTATGGAGTGACCCTGGCGCTGATTCTTACGGGCAGCACCTACTTGGCCCGTTTCTTGCAGCTGCCTGAGCCTTCCTTGGTGACCTGGGCTGGCCTGGCGCTGTTCTGCGCCGGGCTGGCCCCAGCGGCCCTGGGGGTGCTCCAGGGGCTTCAGCGCTTCCCCAGCTTGGGACTGACCACGGTGCTCGGGCCCCTGGCAAAGCTGGGCGTCGGAGTAGCCCTGGTGGGGCTCGGTTGGGGAGTGCACGGGGCGGTGGTGGGGGCCGTGGCTGGGGCAGCGCTAGCTCTGGCGACCGCGCTGTTTTTTGTGCCCGCTGGCTGGATGGCGCGGCTGCGGGAGCCAGTGGTCTTTCTCACGCCGACCTCTTGGCGGCTGGCCGGCAACCTGATGGCGTTCACTGGCCTCCTGAATCTAGACGTGCTCCTGGTCAAGCACTACCTGGCGCCCTCAGAGGCCGGCCTCTACGCTGCAGCCTCCACCGGGGGGAAGGTGCTGCTCTTCATGACCGGAGCTATCCCGGCAGTGCTGTTCCCCCAGGTGATTACCTTACATACCCGGGGACAAGCGGCAGAGGCCTACAGGGTGTTACAGCGGGCGCTTGGCTACACCCTGATCCTGATAGCGCCAGCGCTTGCAGTCTACTGGGCGGCTCCCGCT
Source organism: Deinococcus sp. (assembly GCA_016199255.1). Lineage (GTDB taxonomy): Bacteria > Deinococcota > Deinococci > JACQHA01 > JACQHA01 > JACQHA01. Next base: position 1,874 of record JACQHA010000224.1, on the reverse strand, counting down.
CTGGTGATGCAGCTGCTCTTTGGCCAGGCCTATGTGGGAGCTGCGCCACTGCTGCGGCCACTGGCCTTGGGCATGGCCGGCTTCGCTGTGGTGGGGGCTCTGTTGACATATCAGGTGGGTAGGCAGCGCTTTGACTGCCTGCCCTGGCTGGCTGCGGGGGCGGTGGCGGAGGCGCTAGGGGTGGTGGCCCTGCGCGGGGAAGCGGCCTGGGTTCCCTACGTCCTGATCGTAGTAGCGGCGGCTCTCACCTGGGTGCTGTGGCGCCTGGCTGTGAGGAGATGAGTATGGGGCGGCAACTGAGTGTCATCGTGCCAGCCTACAACGAGGCGGAACGAATCTACCTGAATCTGGCCGAGACTGCTCGTGCCTTGCAAGAGCTCGGCCTGGATTCGGAGATCATCGCGGTAGATGACGGGAGCACCGATAGCACCTTTGCGGAGCTCCAGCGGGCGGAGCGGGAGATTCCCCAGGTGCGGGCCATAGGCTACCGCTTCAACGCTGGCAAGGGCAGCGCACTCTTGAGCGGGCTGAAGTTCGCCACTGGTGAGCTGGTGGCTTTCTGTGACTGCGACCTGGACATTCATCCCTCCCAACTCAAGAGTTTCCTGGTGATGCAGCGAGAATTCGATGCCGATGTGGTCAATGGCTCCAAGCGCCACCCCGCCTCCCAGGTGCACTACTCTGCCCAGCGGCGCCTGCTCAGCGCTGGCTATTACTTCCTGGTGCGGCTGCTCTTCCGGCTGCCGGTCCGGGATACCCAGACTGGTCTGAAGCTGTTCAAGCGCTCAGTGCTGGAGGATGTGGCGCGCCGGGTGCTGGTCAAGCGCTTCGCCTTCGACCTGGAGCTACTGGCGGTGGCCTACCACCTGGGCTACCGGCGTATCTTCGAAGTCCCGGTGGTGGTGCACAACCGCCGCTACCTAGGTCGCATCCGGTTCCGGGATGCCCTGGTTGTGTGGCTAGACACCCTGGCCGTCTTCTACCGGCTCTACCTGCGCCGCTACTACCACCGAGTGGGGCGCGCTGCCCAGGCGCCCTCGGCCTTAGCACCGGGCGCTAGCAACGGACTGCCACTGCCCTTAGAGGACCAAGGGCTCTCGCACTATCAAAAGGCAGACTCATGAGAGTGACCATTGTTGGAACTGGCTACGTAGGGCTCACCACCGGGGCAGTGCTGGCCTACTTGGGGAACCAGGTGACCTGTGTCGACATCGACCAGGACAAGATCAGCGCCTTGCGGGCCGGGTGCCTCCCACTGTGCGAGCCTGGTCTGCCCGAGCTGATCCGGGCCGCTCGGGGGGCTCTGGAGTTCACCACCAGCCTGCCACCAGCGGTCCGCTCGGCCGAGCTGATCTTCATCGCCGTGGGCACGCCACCTGGTCCCGGTGGAGAGGCGGACCTCAGCGCGGTGCGGGCAGCAGCACAGGGCATAGGGGAGCAGCTCAACGGGAATTATCAGGTGATTGTCACTAAGTCTACTGTGCCGGTGGGGTGTGGCAACTGGGTGGAGATGCTCGTCCGGGACCACTACGCCCACTGTAACGGGGGGGATCCCCCCAACGCCTCGGTAACCTCCAATCCCGAGTTTCTGCGGGAGGGCTCAGCTATTCACGACAGTCTCTACCCAGACCGCATCGTAGTGGGTTGTGATGATCCCCGTGCCCTCCAGTTGGTGCAGCGCCTCTATGAGCCTATTTTAGGGCAGAGTTTCTCCCCTCCGGAGGTAGCCCCTCGTCCGGTGAACTACGCGCCCCCGCTTCTGGTCACTACCGACTTAACCAGCGCCGAGGCCATTAAGTACGCAGCCAACGCCTTCCTAGCGCTAAAGATCAGCTTCATTAACGAGATTGCTGGCCTCTGCGAGAAGGTGGGGG
>JACQHA010000229.1 GCA_016199255.1 Deinococcus sp. | reverse complement strand
TCGAAGCGGCGGGCCAGCTCTATTCCCAGGCCAATGGCCAGGTTCGAGGGGCCGGAGCTGTCCACCGGGATCAAGATTCGCTGGTACATGGTCCCTCCCTGCGGCATCAAGCTATCCGCCTCCCCGCCGCCCCCCGGGGGGATTTGTCGTATACCTCGCACACCCAGAACAGATAGCCGAAGGGATAGCTGGGCTGGTGGATGTGGAAGCTCTCGTGTTCGAAGAGCTGCCTCATGGCGTGGATGAACCGGTAGCGCGGGTCGCCTGGGCCGACCACCTCGGCGATACAGTTCAGTTGGTAGCTCTGGTACTCCGGGCCCGGGCCGGCGTAATGCAGGGACACGCAGGGGTTGGCCAGGATATTGCGGTAGGTGGTGCCCCGGAAGATCTCCAGGAGGCCGAGCCGGCGGGGGTCGAGGTGCTCGCCCTGGTAGAACCTCCGGGCGAGAGTGACCCTCTCGGCCAGACTCTCTTCCCAAGGCCCATCCCGGCTATGCCGCACCCAGTTCTCGAGCAGCTCGATATACTCCCCCAGCCATTCATCCCTGGCGGTGAAGCCGGCGCCTTTATTGGCGGTGTGGGCTGGGAACCGGCCATCCCGATTGATGGTGACTACCACGGGGAGGTGGGCGCTGAAGGTAGGGATATGCTCCCTCCCTGCGATCCGCTCGAAGAGCTTTTCCCTCTCCCCCCGCTGCCAGTCGATGAACTCCCGGGGGAGCTCGGTCAGCTCGAACCTCTGGACGCCGTCCCCGCCCAGCACCTCGACTTCGCGACCGGTGACCTGCACCCTGCTACCCAGCCCGTCCATTGGCCTCACCTCCGCGCGGAGACCCACCCTCCCAGGGCCGCCCCTACTGTGGCCGACGCCAGTTGCTCCAGGGGCCAGACGAAGAAGAAGGTGGAGTCCCCCCGGGGCAGCCCGGGCAAGGGCTCAGGCAGCACCCCTGCCACCTCCCCCCCGAAGAGGATCGCCACCACAAAGGCGAAATAGAAAACCGCGATGAAGGCCCCGTTCAGAGGCTCGGCTGTCTTCGCCCTGAAACCGGCGATGAAGCCCCCCACCAGGAGGGAGACGAGCCCGGCCAGGGCGACCCACCAGAGGTTTTCATAGGCGAGAAAGAGCCCCCCGCCCAAGGCGAGGGTGCCGGCCAGGGCGACTAGGCAGCCGATCCATATCGATCTCCAGTCGATGTCACCCTCCCTCGCTCCGGGGTTTTCGCTCGCCTGGGCCACGCTTTTTTCACTCCCCTGTCAGGCCCTTTAGGAAGGCTACCAGGTCGGCCAGCTGCCCCTGGCTGAGACGCTGGCCGAAGGGGGGCATGATCGGAGCGAACCCCGGGACCACGAAATAATTCTGGTCTGACCCCCGCTTGATGTGCTCCCCAATGTACCCCTCCGCGGATTCGCCAGGTACCCGGGCGGCCGCCCGGCTGCCGACCCCAGAGAGGTCCGGGGCCCGCTGGCCGCCGCGCACCCCGATGGCGGTAATGGAGTGGCAGGCGAAGCAGCCCACCTCGGGGCTCAGGAAGAGGGCTTGGCCCCGCTCCTCGGCCGTCACCCCTGCTGCTTCCTCGGTGGGCCTGGGGACCTCGAACTGGGGATAGAGGACGCCTATGGCCACCAGCACCCCCACCGTGGCGAGATACACCAGGGCAATGCTGCCCAGGACGCCCCACTGAGAACGGGGCTGCGGCAGGGGGCCCAGGTTCAGCAGCGCGAAGAAGAGGCCGGCGCTGGCCACGACGATGCTGAAAAACACCCGGTATTGGGAGCCGAAGTGTAGCCCCGAGCCAGCGGGCAGGAGGGGGAGCAAAACCCAGATCACCGCCAGGCCGAGCAGGGTGAAGGTCAGCGGCCCCCTCACCCGGCGGCCCAGGCCTCCCGCGAGGTCCCATCTCTTCATTCCCCTCTCCCCAGCTTGAAGCCGATCCAGAAGATGAAGGCCATCAGCACGAAGAAGATGAGTGTGGCCAGCGCCACCATGACGGTGGTGTGCCCCAGGGGGGTAGTGTACCAGTAGGGGGTGACATCCTTGACCAAGCCGTAGATGTGGTAATCCTGCCTGGCCAGCTCCCGGATGGCGCCCATCAGCCCCATCAGATACACCGCGGTGGCGGGGATGAAGATCAGCACATACTGAGCCAGAGGGTCGATGCGGCCCCAGTGGATGGCCCCGGTGGCCCTGGCCCGCCGGTAGAGGAGGTAGGTGACGAAGGTCATAATAATGACAGCAGTCACCGCCAGGGCCTTGGCCATCATTAATCCTAAAAAGCCCAACCTCTCAGGGAGGACCACCTGCTCGATCCCCACTCCCGGGGGTGGGGGGGTGAGCAGGTCAGGCAGGAAGTTCTGAGGGATCATCCAGATGGCCCCCCCCGCGAAGAGGACGGCAAAAATCCCCTTCATGTGTCCAGTGAACCTGATGCCCCCCTCGATGCGCTGCATGCTCAGCCACATGTAAAAGTTCGTTCCTAGGAAAAGAAGAATGACCAGCAGACCCTGCATCACGAAGAAGCTAGAGAGCTTATCGGCCATCAGAAAAGTGGAGATGGCAGCATCATATCTGAAAAGCTCTCTAGCATAGACGTATCCGGCCAACGGCAACATCATCAAGGTGCCGACAGCGATGAGGTTTCCCACGTAGCCCATCCAGTC
>JACQHA010000228.1 GCA_016199255.1 Deinococcus sp. | reverse complement strand
CCTCCACCTTCACCCAGCGCCGCTGGCTAGCTGAGAGGTACGCCGCATCCATAATGGCCTGCACCCGGTAGCCATCTGCGAAGCTAGGGGACGGCTCCCGGTCTTCGGCAATTCGGCCCACAGCGCCAATGCGGAACTCATGCACAAGGCCTCCTAGAGTAACTGCAATGCCTGGTCCACTGAGCCGTGCTCGTGGATGATCTTGCCCAGGGCGGCAATCATCTTGCCCAGGTCCGGCGCCTGGAACACGTTGCGGCCAAACACCACGCCCCGGGCGCCGGCACGCATGGCGCCCGCCACCATCTCCAGCGCCTCGCGCAGCGAAGAGGTGCGTGGCCCGCCGCGCAGTAGCACCGGCACCGGGCAGGCTTCCACTACGGCCCGGAACGACGCTTCATCGCCGGTGTAGTTGGTCTTGATAAGGTCCGCGCTAGCCTCGCAGGCAATGCGGGAGGCGAGCTTCACCAGCTGCGGGTCGTTCTCGTTCTTGACGTTAATGGGCAATGGCTCCACCATCAGGGGAATGCCCAGCTCCTGGCACTCCCCGGCCCACTCTCCGATGCGCTCCAGGTTCTCCTGCTCCATCTGGTCATCGCCGTGGCCAATAAAGTAGAAGCACACGGCTGCTGCGGCACCCACCTTGACGGCATCTAGCGGCGTGGCTACTGGGGCAATGTACCCCTCGTGGCTTCCTATCTCTGGCCCAGTGCGCCAGAAGTTGCAGGCGTCCAGGCGCAGAATCAGCGACGGGGCGCTGCGGCCTTTGAAGGCGTCCCGGGCGGCTCTAGCACTTCCTGGCGAGAGCTGGATGGCGTCAGCGCCGCCGGCAGCCACCCGGCCCACTGCTGCCACAATGTCCTCGATGCCGCTAATCGGCCCCATAAACAGCCCGTGGTCAATGGCGATCACAATAGCATTGCCGCTGCGTGGGCTCAGGATCTGGCTGGTGCGGATCTCGCGGCCCATGTCGCTGTACATACTTGGCGCCTCCTCATGCAGTGCTTGGTTCAGAATAGCAGACTGGTAGCCTGGCGGCTTTGGGTATACTACAGTGGCGGCGCTGATGGTAACGACCTTTTTGGCAGCGCTGGCAACAGTCTCATCTCAATCTCCTTTAGTGTTTAGCGGCTTCTGAAGTTCTCCAACTGCAGTTGGACTCTTGCTTCGCTTGCCAGCAGTGCTACCGTGCTTTGAGCCGAGGCCGCGGGCTATGTAAGCGAGACCAAGCTGATTGAGACTCACCCCCTCCTTAGCAGCGCGTTCGGCAAGCGCCCGATGAAGAGAGCGGGGGACACGCAGGTAGACCTTGCCGCTGTACTCACCCTCAGCGGGAATAGGCTCTGGTACAAGAAGACCCTTTCTGAGATACCCCTTGATCCAGAGCCGTTTAGCTTCCTGAAGATTGGTCCAAAGCTCTTCAAGACTTGCCCCCCAGGCCACGCAGCCGGGAAGCAGAGGTATCTCGGCCTCAAATCCCCCGTCCTCCTTAGGTGCCTGGTGGATTTCCACTGGGTAATCGAGGTTCACATAATATTCGAGATCCTTAACCTTCATGGTGTACCTCATCGCGGAGCAGCGCAGCTTCAATAGCTCGCACCGCGGCTTTAGCATAGACAGCCTTCACTGGCCTGGAGCGCGCAATAACCACCTGGATATCTGGGTAGCGTTGGTGCTCAAACAAGTAGTGGCTCGATCCTCGCCCTCGCTGACGGCTAGTGAACTCAAAGTGATGCAGTAAACTCGCGATCTCCTCGAAGTGGTTACCTACCGGATGGGCTCGTAGCCGTTCCAGGCGTTTGGTCCACTGCGTCACACCCTCTATTCCTCTCCTTGGCTTCCGCTCCGAACCCATCGACAGCAACGCCAGCACCAGTACTGGCATCATAATTGATTGGTCTGCCCTTGTATAGCTCTACAATTTTCTCATCCGGGCCAGCCACTGCCATAACCGGATCAGGGTGAACCAAACTGCTCCGGTAAGGACAATGGTGCCGCTGGGCACCCAGTTGGCGTAATAGGCGATGAGTAGCCCGCCGTCTACAATGATCACACCAAACAGTGCGGCCAGAACCAGCGCCCGGGCGAAGCTGCGCGCCAGCTGCAGGCTGGCTGCCACTGGCAGCACGATCAAGGCGGAGATCAAGAGCAGGCCGGTGATGCGCATCGCCCCAACCACTACCAGCGCCGCCAGCACTGCCAGCAGGCGGTTGATGCCCCGCACCGACAGGCCGCTGGCCTGAGCCGACTCCTCGTCAAAGGTAATGGCGAATAGCTCCTTGCCAGTTAGCGCCAGCGCTAGTAAGACCCCCGCCACCGCTAGCGCTGCCAGCCAGAGGTCCTGGCTGCTGATGGTGGCCAGGTTGCCAAACAGGTAGCGCTCCAAGACCCCGGCAGACACTCCCCCTAGCCGGGCGAACAACAGGCCAGTGCCCAGCCCGGTAGTGAGGAAAATAGCAATAGCCGTGTCGCCAGACAGGCGGCGCTGGGCGCGCAGCTGTTCAATCCCCAACCCGCTGAGCACTGCCGCCACCAGCGCCGTGGCAGTGGGGTTTAAGCCGGCGAAGAAGGCAAAGCCGATACCGCCAAAGACAATATGGCCAATGCCGTCAGCCAGCAGGGCATAGCGGCGCAGCAAGAGGAATACCCCCAGCACTGGCCCCACCAGGGCAATGAGTGTCCCGCCTAAGAGGGCACGGGGCATGACTGGCGAGGTAATAAGGCGCTGCAGTGCCTCCCAGAGCGTATCCATTCAGTGCTCGTGCTCCGTGCTCCAGGGATGGCGGTGCAGAAGCGGCTGCGTGCCCCTGAAGCCTAGCTCCGACGCTTCCCGGCTCAGGCCGGCTTCTACTGGCCCATAATAGAGCAGGTCGTGGTTGAGACAGAGCAGGGTCTGGGCCTGGGCGGCGATGGAATCCAGGTCATGCGAGACCAGGATCACCGTCACGCCGTGCTGGCGGTTGAGGTGGGTGATCAGGTCATAGAACTGGCGCTGGGCGTCGATGTCCACTGCCGAGGTGGGTTCATCCAGTAATAGTAGCTGTGGCTGGCAAGACAGGGCCCGTGCCAGATAGAGCCGCTGCTGCTGGCCTACGGAAAGTTCTCGCACCAGGGCATGCCGCAGGGGCCACAGCCCTACCTGCTCTAGGGCTTGGTCTACCTGAGCCCGCTGGGCGCGGTCCAGCCACCGGCCCAGGCCGGCCTGGGCGTAGAGTGCCGTCTGCGCCGCTTCATACACTGTGCCGGGGAAGCTGGGGTCTATGTCCCAGGCGCGCTGGCGCACATAGCCAATTTGGCTGCGCTCCTGCCGGTTCAGTTGATGCGCCAGCTTGCCAAAGAGGCGCACCTCACCTTGGGTAGGCACTAGTAACCCTAAGATCAGCTTCAGCAGCGTGGTCT
>JACQHA010000226.1 GCA_016199255.1 Deinococcus sp. | reverse complement strand
GACTCCCCCAACCCGTTCACCCTGCTGCGCGGGTTCTTCGTGGGCTTCAGAGACTCTGGTGGTATCCAGATCTCTGTTCCCTAAATAGCAGGAGCATCCCAGCGGGCGGGGGGATGTCCCCGCCCGCTGGTGATATTGCTACCGGGCGGATATTTCACAGGAGGAGGTGGAACACCAGCCTAAACTCGCATCTACCTCATCTACTTAAGGTTCATAGGGCATCTGCAAAAGGAGGAAAGTACTCATGCGGAAGACTATCCTGTTCCTAGGCCTTACGCTGCTAACTGCCACGGCGGTCAGCGCCCTGGCTGACGTGACCACCCCCACGCCGTTTGTCATAGACGCGCGCTTCGGCGTCCCCGGTCAGGCATATGGGGGCACGCGGCGGGTCTTGGCCTTCCAGGCAGACCCCAGGACCTGCAATCCATTTGTGGCTGAGGAGAGCACCTCTCGCGACATCATCGCCTTCTTCCTCGAAGCCCTGACTGCTCGCAACAACGTTACGTTCGAGATTGTGCCGCTGCTGGCCGAGTCCATTGAGAAAATCGACGATCTCACCTTTGTGTATCACCTGCGCCGGGGGCTGGTATGGAGCGATGGCACCCAGTTCAATGCTGACGACGTCATCCTCTCCTATCTGATCCATAGCGACCCGCAGTACGACTCATTCGAGAAGGACGGGTTTGACATTGACGGGGCGCCGATAATCTACGAAAAATTCCCCACTGCCGACGATCCCGAGGGCCTTTATACCATTGTCCAGCGGCTGCCGGTGCCAGTAGCTAGCCCAGAAGAGACGGCCAGCTTCACTATTGTGCCTCGCTCAGTATTTGGCCCACTGGTGGCCCAGGGTTCTGAGGCAGTGCGCAGTGTTTGGACTGTGGCCGACTGCACTGACGTCCTCTTCGGCGGCCAGCTGGTGGGGATTGGGGCCTATCTCATGAAGGAGATCCGCCCTGGCGAGTCATACACTCTGGCTCGCAATCCCAATTCCTTCTATGTGGACGCCGACGGCAACCAGCTACCTTACTTAGACCAGATCACGGTGACCATCACTGCCGACCAGAGCGCTAACCTGGCCGGGTTCCTGGCAGGTGAAGCCGACACATTTGGTCCCCGCAACGCCGACGAAGTCGCCCAGGTACAGGATGCTATTGACCAGGGCCGGCTGGACGGGGCGGTCTACCCTGCTGCGACCACTACCCAGACGTCCCAGTTTGTCATCTTCAACTTCAACCGGTTTGACTACCTGGGGGAGCTGTTCCGCACCACTCTCTTCCGCCGGGCTATGAGCCACCTGACTGACCGGGAGACCATGGTGGAAACCTGCCTGGGTGGCCTGGGGCAGGCGGCCTTTGGTCCCATCACTCCAGCCCTGACTACCTTCTATAACCCGGACGTTCCCAGGTTCGAGTTCAACCCTGAGGAGGCCAACCGGCTCCTGGACATGATCGGTCTCAGCCAGCGCGGCCCCAACGGCTTCCGCATGAACGCCCAGGGCCAGGAGATCGGCTTCGTCGTAAGCCCTAACTCGGGCAACCTGGTCCGGGAGTGTACCAGCCAGATCTTCGCTGAAGACGTGACCAATGAAGGCCACTTGAATGTGAGCTCGGTACCGATCAACTTTAACACTCTCGTGGAGCAGCTCACCGGAGTGGCTGACGATGGCAGCCGGTCGTTCGATGCCATTGTCATTGGCCTGGGCGGTGGCAGCACCATTACCCCAATCAGTACCAACGTCTACCGGGTAGACGGCGGTCTGCACGCCTGGAACCAGAACCGGGAGGACCTGAACGGCGGCCTGCCCCAGCCGCAGGTGTTCGCCTGGGAGCTGCAGCTAGACGATATCCAGTCCCGCCAGGACCAGGAGCAGGACCTGGCACGCCGTGTCGAGCTGGTGCGGCAGGCGCAGGTCATCTTCGCAGAGCAGATGCCCTTTGTACCCTTTGTCTGGAGCGCCTTGAACTTCGCGCGGCTGAACACCATCGCCAACACGCAGGATCTGCTCCCCGATCCCATCAACTTCTTCTCTGGGCTCCTGGGTGCCTATGGTGGCTACCAGATAGCCCTGGTGAACCCGTAACAGCTGAAGTACTCAGCAGGCGGGGGGCTCCCCCCGCCTGCTGGGCTCCGAGTGGTGCAGCCGGGGATTGGTAACTTACGCAGTAAGCACGTGGTTAACTAATTGGGGTATTCTTACCTATTTGGGGTATGATTTGATGGTATATGCTTGTGGTCCCGCAGCATAGACCGGAACGCGGCGCCGCGCTGAGGCGCCCGAGGAGGTAGGTCGGTGATTCAGTTTCGTCTTGTGCCATTGCTGCTGGCTCTAGTGCTCCTATTGAATGCTTGTGGCGGCCGGCAGCGACCTCAACAGGCGCAGCAGGGGACGCCCAGTACTACGGCCCAACCTCCTCCCCAGACCACCCAACCTGAGACAGTCACTGCCACCCAGCCCCAACAGCCAGCACCAATAGCGGCTCTTCCCCAGGAGCCGCCGCTGATTGATATTCATAGCGATGCTCAGGGGCGGCTG
>JACQHA010000218.1 GCA_016199255.1 Deinococcus sp. | reverse complement strand
TGGGGCTGGCGGTCGCGCTGCCTGGTTGTGGGGTCGCTATCCATAGACGCTCTAGCAGACGGCGCCAAAACGCCCCCGACCTAGTCTGGTGTGCAGGGAGGAGAGAGGTGTATGAAGTCCCTGAAGTCCGCAGTGGGTCACTTGATGGCTGGCCTCCTCATGACCCCATGCTTGGTGCTGGTGGGCTCCTCTGCCATCGCGCAAGCCCCCATCTCAGTGGGCGATAGTCCTCTCGTTGTGGCGGTGCACCCCGATGGCACCCGGGTCTATGTGACAAACGTCGGCAGCGACACCGTCTCGGTGCTGGACACAGCTACCAATACCGTGGTTGCCACTGTGTCAGTGGGGACTAACCCTGTCGGTGTGGCTGTGTCACCTGACGGCACCTGGATCTATGTGGCCAGGGGCCAGAGCGGCACTGTCTCCATCGTCAACGCTGCCACGAATGCCGTGGTCGCCGAGGTACCAGTAGGTAGGGGCCCCGCAGGGGTGGCTGTGCACCCCGATCGCACCCGGGTCTATGTGGCAAACACCCGCAGTAACAGTGTCACGGTGATCAATAGAGCAACCCTGGCAACAGCAGAGAGAATCACTACCTTCTGTGGGGGAGAGCGGGCAACCATTGTTGGTACCCCCGGCAATGACGTCCTGATCGGGACGGAGGGAGATGATATCATCAGTGGCCTGGGTGGGAACGATACGATCGATGGTCTGGGTGGAAACGATCGCATCTGTGGCGGTGCCGACGACGACCACCTCAGCGGCGGCGCCGGTGACGACTTCCTGAGTGGCGACAAAGGCAACGACTTCCTTAGTGGTGGCGGGGGCCATGACACTCTCGACGGGGGTGACGGGAACGATCTCTGCCAGCTCAGCGAGGGGCTGTCATCGTTCGAGAACTGCGAAGTAGTTGCAGGAGTGGGCTGAAACATCAGTCTGAGAGGTGTGGCATGCCAACTGTCCCTATTCAGCGGAGGCGCGCTAGCCGTGGGGTCCTAGCGCTAGTGGTGTCTCTAATTGGCTTGGGGCTGCTCTTAAGCGGCCAGGTGCTTGTAGTAGTCACCGCCAACCAGGTAGGGGTGGTGTTCAACCAGATCAACGGCAGCTTGCGCAGTATCACCGAGGGCTTGAACATTATCCTCCCCTTCATCGAACAAGTGACGCTCTACAACAGCAGAGTGCAGGCGATCACCATGTCCTCCAGCCGCGTGGAGTCAGCCCAGGGCGGAGAAGATCCCCTGGAGGTACTGTCCAGCGAAGGGCTGGTGATCGGTGTGGACCTGACGGTGCTTTACCAGATTGACCGCACCAAGATCAACCAGATCCACCTGACCCTGGGACCAGACTATGCCAACACCTTCTTGCGCCCCAACATCCGCAGTGTGGTGCGGATCCAGTTCGCGGAGTTCAACGCCATTGACATTATTGGCACCGGCCGAGCGCAGCTCCAGGCAGCTATTGAGGACTCGCTGGGCAAAGTCATGCGCGACCGGGACATCAACCTGGTGTCGGTGAACCTGCGGGAGATCAGGCTTCCGGAGCAGGTGCCCAGTAGGCAACCGTGAGGTGCTGGACATCCGACCACCAATTGGCTGGTTTGTTGGCACACGGCCCTAGCGGCGACGAGTGTGCGCCGACAGCCCGATAGGCCCCCAGGGATGCTAGAATAGTGGCCCAGTTATTCAGCAGCTTAGCCCCACGTCATCCGATGGGCTCCTCCCCGAGCTGATGGGGTGGGGCTGAGGAGGGTACCATGGAGTTGTCTCTCCTGCTCTTAGTGCTGATAATCCTGGCTTTTCCGATCTATGTGCTGGTCCGTCTGGCGCGGCTTGGCCGTGAGGTCGAGGACCTGAAGCACCGACTGGAGCACCTGAAGCACCGACTGGAGCAGCGGCTGACGCAGCCTGCTCCCACCCCGGCGCCGGAACGCGCTCCAGCAGTGTCTCCTCCGCCTCCGGTTGTGCCTCCCCCCACGCCGGTTATACCACCGCAGCCACCGGAGCGTCCCCAGCAAGTCCAGCCCGAGGCTGTGCCCAGACCTGCTCCACCGCCACCGCCGGCACCGCCACCACGGCCCGCTCTTGCCGCTCGGAAATGGGACCTGGAAACGCTGTTGGGCGCGAACTGGATGGCCAAGCTGGGAGTGGCCGCTATTGTCCTGGCAGTTGGCTTCTTCTTGCAGTACGCGTTCAAGTCCGGCCTCATCGGCCCACGAGAGCGCGTGATCGGCGGCCTGGTGGTCGCGCTGGCTATGCTCGGTGGGGGACAGTATTTGCTGCCAAAGCGGCCCTATCGGGGCTATGCCCAGGTGCTGGCCTCAGGTGGCATCGCGGTCTTCTTCCT
>JACQHA010000217.1 GCA_016199255.1 Deinococcus sp. | reverse complement strand
GTGGAGCTGTACCTGGACGCCAGCTACCGGGTTTTAGAGCAAAAGGTGCTGGGCGGGGAGCTGGTTACACAAACGGCGCCAGGGCGCCGCGGATGATCCCCTGCAAGAACCCGGCCAGGGTGAAGGCCACCCGGCCCAGGACACCAGTGAAGCTGAGGAGCAGGATGAGGCCGATGCCAAACGAGGCCTCCAGCCGGTCCATAAAAGCGCCTACATCCCGGGGCGCCAGGGCCTTCACCACCCGGGAGCCGTCCAGGGGTGGGATAGGGATCAAGTTGAAGGCGGCCAGGACCAAGTTCACGTAGATCAGCGGGCGTATGGCGATGCCCAGTGCGCTGCCGGGGTTGATGCTGAAGAGCACTGGCAGCGCTGTCAGGACGAAGGCAATGGCGAAGTTGGTCAGTGGCCCGGCGGCGGCCACAATCGCCTGGCCTTTGCGGTAGTCACGGAAGTTGTAGGGGTTGATGGGTACCGGTTTCGCCCAGCCAAAGCCAATGAGCAGCATGGCCAGCGCCCCTATTGGGTCAAAGTGCCGCCTGGGGTCAAGGGAGAGGCGGCCCAGCCAGCGGGCTGTCTTGTCACCCATTTTGTCGGCAGCATAGGCGTGGGCCATTTCATGCAGGATGATGGAGTACATCAACCCCCCTACAAACAGCACTGCCACTAGGGGGTTGCTATTAAACAGCTGCAAGAGGAAATTCAATAATCCCATAAATCTCCCGTGGCCTAAGTCTACGCCCGGACGTGGCCTCAGGTTCCCTCAGTGTAACACAGGGCAGGCATGGTACCATCGCTTCAAGAGGAGGGCCCTGTGAACTTCGACCTGACCGAGGAGCAGCTGGCGGTGCAGCGCTTAGCGCGGGACTTTGCCGACCGGGAGATTGCGCCGGGAGCACGGGAGCGGGATAGGAGCGAGCAGTTCCCCTGGGAGATCCTGGCCAAGATGGCTCCTTTGGGCTTTTTAGGAGAGCCGGTGCCGGAAAAATACGGCGGGGCCGGGTTCGACTACCTCACCCATGCGGTGGTCACTGAAGAGATAGGCCGGGCAGACTCGTCAGTGCGCACCACTCTATCGGTACAGGTGTCGCTGGTAGCGCTGACCATCCTGCGCTGGGGCACCGAGGAACAGAAGCGACACTGCCTGCCATTGCTCTGCAGCGGCCAGTGGCTGGGCTGCTTCGGCCTGACTGAGGCCAATGCCGGCTCCGACGCTGCCAACCAGTCCACCACCGCCCGGCGCGAAGGGCGCAGCTGGGTGATTAACGGCAGCAAAATGTGGATCTCCAACGGCTCTGTGGCCAAGCTGGCGCTGATCATCGCCCAGACTGATAAAACCAAAGGCCATACTGGGCTGGCGGCATTCCTGGTGGAAACGGGCACGCCGGGGTTTAAGAGCCGGGTGATGAAGGGGAAGATGGGCCTGAGGAGCTCCGATACCGCCGAGCTGATCCTGGAGGACGTGCGGGTGCCAGCTGAGGCCCTCTTGGGCCAGGTAGGGGATGGGTTCAAAGTGGCCATGACGGCGCTGGACAATGGCCGCTATTCCGTGGCGGCAGGCTGTGTAGGCATCTGCCAGGGTTCCCTGGACGCCTCGACGAAATACGCTCAAGAGCGCATAGCCTTTGGCCGCCCTATTGGCCAGTTCCAGCTGGTGCAGGAGCTGATTGCCGAGATGGTGGTGAAGACCGAATCGGCACGTTTGCTCACTTATCGCGCCGGGCACGTGAAAAACCAGGGGTTGCGCTCCACCCGGGAGACCTCCATTGCCAAGTACTATGCCTCTGAGGCGGCCTGCTGGTGTGCTGACCAGGCTATTCAGGTGCACGGGGGCTACGGCTACTCCGACGAGTTTCCTGTGGAGCGCTACTACCGCGACGCCCGGGTGGCGACGCTCTACGAGGGCACCAGCCAGATCCAGAAGCTGATCATCGGCGAGTTCCAGCTAGGGCTCAGGGCGTTCACCTAGCTGCTGCAGGCTGGTGGAGAAGCTTTGGAGTACCAGTCCCTACGAGGGTGAGCTAAAATAGCCTGTCTCTTTGGCGTTGGCCTATGCATTGCACAGTTGCTCAGAGAAGGGAGATATGGAATGGACAGACCTTTCGTCACGTTGGGAATTGTTACGGCGGCATTCATTATGCTGGCCACTTCCTGCCCGCAAGCGGCCATCCCGTGTACTGGCCTGAGCATGGTCTACACCCCCGACGCCATTGAGGTGGATCAGATGACCGGCCCCCCGGTCCTGACCTACACCCCGGAGGGGTGCGCGCCGCCAGAAGGAAGCCCCAGCTACAGCTCCGACGAGCCTGATGTCGCCAGCGTGAATGCTGGCACCGGCGTGGTCACTGGCGAGGAGCTGGGCATGGCGACCATTACCGTTGCCCACGGCACCCTCAGTGCCGACGACGAGATCACCGTAGCCGTTCTGTGCCGGGGCTTGGTGGCCACCATTATCGGGACTGATGGCGACGACACGGACCTGATGGGGACACCTGGCAATGACGTCATCCACGGCCTGGGCGGGGACGACATCCCTATTGATGGCGGGGATGGGAATGACGTCATCTGTGGGGGTGATGGCAACGACGGTCTCATTGGTAACAAGGGCGATGACACTATTGACGGCGGCAATGGCGACGACACCATCGACGGTACTTTTGGTAACGACACGCTTTTCGGTGGTGAGGGTAACGACACCATAGATGGTGGCGACACCATTGGGCTCTTCGTGTCCGGGGACGACGTGCTCAACGGGGGTCCTGGTGACGATGACCTGTTCGGTAGGGAAGGAAACGACACCCTCAATGGGGATGCCGGCAATGACGATCTGTTCGGTGGGGAAGACGACGACACCCTCGACGGCGGAGCCGGGACCGATACTCTCGATGGTGGGACTGGAACAGATACTTGCACCGGTGAGGCAGAATCTGGCTGCGAGCTGTAGGTAGCCCCAGGCCCTTTCCCAAGGCGTCCGGCACCATCAGGGTGCCGGACGCGCTTGACCAGGCTCTTGTGGTTTACAGTCCCTCCCGCCAGAAAGCCTCGCGCTTTAGCGCGGGGATGAATGGCGGCCTATCGGACTGATCTTGACTCTGCGTTAGACACATCGTATAGTATCTATCGTGGACTATAACTCCAATCGGCACGCTGTTCATTTGGTCGTAGCGCACTTCATCTTCTGCCCAAAGTATCGTCGCGCTGTCCTGGTCGGTCCGGTAGCCGCTCGGCTTCGGCAGATTTTTCGGAGCGTGGCAAAGGAGAAGGGATGGACTATCGAGGGTTTGGCTATAAGACCTGACCACGTCCATCTCTTTGTACGGTCGGACCCGAGAACCCCGCTTCATAAGGTGGTGCGGGCGTTCAAGGGGCGATCCTCCAGACTGCTCCGAAATGAGTTTCGACACCTCCGAAGTCGTTTGCCGTCTCTTTGGACTCGCGCGTATTTCGTATCGACTGCCGGAAACGTCTCCCAGCAAACCATCAAGCGGTACATCGAGGCTCAAGATGTTCGTCGTTCGTAAGATTCGACTCGGCCGGTTGCCGGAACTCGACCCGCTGGCGCGAGAGGCCGGACGTATCTACTCCGAGGCCGTGATTCGCTTCTGGCGCGTCGTGCGCCGTCAAGACGTCTGGCTTCTGGAGAAAGACCTTCTTCGGATGCTCACGAACGGAAGCCCGAAGGTGCTTCACTCGCAATCGGCGCAGGCCGCGATCCAGATGTTCTCCGCGGCGCTTCGGACTTGGCGGGTGCGCCGAAAAGCCGACCCGGCTGCTCGACCTCCGAAGCAGCGCAAGAAGTTCTGCAAGGTGTTGTGGAAAGGGCAGGCGCTTCGGCTGGTCGATGGATGCCTGCGCCTGCCCTTGAAGCAGGGACTTCGGCCTCTTCTGCTGCCGTGGCGTTTCGATCTCCCAAAGCAAGTGGAGATCGGCTGGACGGGGCGCGAATACGAACTCCGGGCCACCTACGAGGTTCCTGTTGCCGAAAAAGAAGATGGGCTCATAGCCTCTGCCGACCTCGGGGAAGTGCATCCCGTCGTGATCGGCACGGACGACTTTCATCTCATCATCAACGGGCGCTTGCTCCGCGCCAAGCGGCGATACCGAGAGAAAATCAAAGCGAAGTTCTCCGAGCGGATTGACCGGAAGAAGAGAGGAGGGGTCAAACGGAAGAAACTGGTCGCGGCTAAACAGAGAAAGTTGCGGAGGATTGACGATCAGATACGAGACATCGAACAGAAGGTCACCGAGGCGGCGATCACGGCGCTCCACCGGAGAGGCGCCCGAACGCTGGTGATCGGGGACGTCCGTGATCTGCGGGTCGGCTACGACTGTGGCAAGGTTCAGAACCAGCGCATGCACCAAGCGCCGATGGGAAGGATTCGAAACTACCTCTCCTACAAGGCGGAGCGTCGGGGCTGGACCGTTGAGGAACCACAGGAGGAGTCCTACACATCGCAGGAGTGCCCCAACTGCGCGCACCGGCACAGGCCAGCGGGGCGCCGGTTCAAGTGTCCATCGTGCGGCTTCGAGGCACAGAGGGACGTGGTGGGTCAGGTCAACATCCTGCGAAAGTATCGTGGAGAGTTCGGGCTACCGGCTCCCCACGTAATCGGGGGCATGGCATCCCCCGCCGGACTGCGGTGGAAACCGCATCTCCGGTGTAGCCCGGCGAAACCGACCGAGGAAGCCGGTAGGTCGGCATGAGCCGACCGGAAACCGGCAAGAACCCGCGCCCTTTAGGGCGGGGAGGATGTCAGAATTCGTGCAGCCGTGCCGTACCTGCTAGGCATCGACGTCGGATCTTCCGCCACCAAAGTCGGCCTATTTGCGCCAGATGGCCGGGCGGTGGTGGTTGCCAGCCGCAGTTACCCCACCAGTGAGCCCCATCCGGGTTATAAGGAGCAGGACCCTGAGCGGTGGTGGCAGGCGGTGGTGGAAAGTATCCAGGAGGTGCGCAGCCAGGCGCCGGCCGGGGAGATCCTGGGTATCGGCACCACCGGCCATATTTCCAGCCTTACGTTTGTGGACACCAGGGGCCGGTCGCTGCGCCCGGCGATTGGCTTTCAGGACCAGCGCTCACTCCAGGAGCTGGAGGAGCTGTACACCCACTTCACCAGGGAGGAATTGGCCGCCCACCTGGGGATCGATCTGCCACCAGCAGCTACCTGGCCCTTGCCCCGGCTGCTCTGGTTTCAAAAGCACGAGCCGCAAACCCTGGAAGGCTCCTATTGCGTGCTGCAAGCCAAAGATTTCGTCAACTTCCGCTTGACTGGCGAGTTTGCCAGTGATCTCTCCAGCAATCGCGGCATAGTGGATTTCGCTGCTGGCGGTGTGGCCCACCAAGTGTTTTCTACCCTGCACTTGCCGGAGCGGCTCTTGCCCCGGATGTGCCGGCCGGAAGAAGTCATGGGTACCGTGTGCCCCACTGCTGCCCAGGAAACTGGCTTGCCGGCTGGCTTGCCTGTAGTAACTGGCTGGAACGACCTGAATGCTGCAGTGCTGGGCACTGGAACGGTGCAGCCAGGTGATGCCTTCAATATCACCGGCACCAGCGAGCACCTGGGGGTAGTCACCTCCGCCTCCTACCAGGTGCCAGAGTTGATGTACACCCCATTTCTCCCTGGCAAGAAGCTGTTCTATGGAGTGACCTCCTGTGGCGGGGGATCGCTGGAGTGGTATCGCCGCAATTTCCAGCCTGATATAGAGCAGCTCATGGTGCTGGCTGAGAAAGCGCCGGCAGGCTCCGAGGCACTACTTTTCTTACCCTACCTCGAAGGCGAGCGCTCGCCCATCTGGGACCCCAGGGCCTCTGGGGCCTTTGTGGGTATCCGCACCCTGCACGGGCCAGGGCACTTTGTGCGGGCTATTTTGGAAGGGGTGGCGTTTGGCCTGCGGCGGATCCTGGAGCTCGTAGAACAGCACGCTGGCCGGGTGCAAGAGCCACTGCGTATTTCTGGCGGCGCTGCCCGGGGGCGCCTGTGGAACCAGATCAAAGCTGATGTCTGGGGCCGGAATATAGCCGTGCCTGAGCATACCCATGCTGGCATTTTGGGCGCAGCTATGCTGGCATCCGTGGCGGTGAGGCAATACCCTAGCTGCGAAGCAGCCGCCCAGGGGATGGTCCGGCTGGCAGGGCAGTTTGCTCCCTCTCCTGGCCGTGCAGTCCACTATGGCCAGCTGTACCAGCTTTTTGTTGAACTCTATCCAGCTCTTCGGACCTGTTTCACCCAGCTTTATCAACAGCGCGTGGAGGGAGGCCCAGCTCATGGCTAAGAGTGCAGTGATTTTCGGCGCCGGGAAAATCGCCCGCGGCTTTATTGCCCACCTGCTGACTTTATCTGGCTACCAGATCACCTTCGTGGAGAAAGTCCCCAGCCTGGTGGCCCTCTTGCGCCAGCGGGGCCAGTACCAGGTGCAGGTTATGGGGGCGCCAGAGAAGAATATAGTCATCACCGATTTCCAGGTCTTGGCTTCAGATCAGGTAGCAGCGGTGGCAGAGAAAGTGGCAGCAGCTACTGTGGTGTATGTGTCCATTGGTGGGCCCAATCTGCCCCAGATTGCGCCTCTCTTGACCGCCGGTGTACGCCGGGCCATAAGCAGCGGCCGTACGGTGCCGCTCAATGTCGTTCTCTGCGAGAACTATTACCAGCCGGCCCAGTGGCTGCGGCAGCTTGTCACCCAGCAGCTGACGCCTAGCGAAGCCCAGTGGTTCAGCCAGAACGTGGGAATTGTGGAGACCATGGTGCTGCGCTCGTCAGTGGAGCCTACTGAGGAAATGAAGGCGGCGGACCCCCTCTCTCTCAGGGTCCAGGACATGTGGGAGATGCCAGCTGAGAAGGAAGCCTTTGTAGGGGAGATCCCTGCTATTTTAGGCCTGGTGCCCCAGGAGAACTTCCAGGGCGGCCTGACCCGCAAGCTGTTCACCTATAACGCCATCAACGCCATCTTTGCCTATATGGGCTATCTCAAGGGGTACCAGCTCCTGAGCGAAGCCGCCAACGACCCGGAGCTGGTGGCCCTGGCCAGAGCTGCCAGCAACGAGTCAGGCCAGGCGCTCTGCCGGCGCTTTGGCTTTGATCCCCAGGAGCAGCGCCAGTTTGCCGAGTCAGCTATTAGTAAATACCAGAAGCGGGAGATTGTAGACCCCATCGAGCGCAATGCCCGGGATCCCATCCGCAAGCTGGGACGCAACGACCGGCTGGTAGGCCCCGCCTGTTTGGCCCGGGAATACGGCATCCGGCCCGCGGCCCACAGCCGGGGGATTGCAGCGGCGCTGCACTATAACTACCCGGAGGATCCGGCAGCCCAGAAGCTCCAGGCCATGATTCAAGACATTGGCCTAGTCAACACCATCCGCCGGATCTGCGGCCTGGCGCCTGGAGATGAATTAATCACCATGATCAGCGACGCTTACCAGGAGCTTGGAGCTTCAAAGCGGTCTAGTCGGCTCCCCTAACAACTCCAGGGAGGCAGGCTGCAAGCCCTGCTCCACGAAGGCATCCACTGTGGCGATCTTCCTGCCAGAGGACAAGTCCACTACCGTGAGCGTCCCTGCGTTCATGCCGTCTAGGTTGAGCAGGTTATTCTGTACGAACATGAGCTGTCTATCAGCGCTAAAGGCAATGTGATGCGCTCCAGCATCTGCTGGCAGCGTGCGGACCAGGCGCGGGGAGTGCGGATCCTGCAAGCTGTAGACGTTGACCACCCCTGGCTGGGCAAAGCTGACGTAGAGATGGCCGTCTGGCCCGATGTACATCTCCAGTGGCCAGCTGTGGCCCCGGGGCGTTCCATCGTCCACCATGGCCAGTGCAACAGTTTGGTCATTCCAGGTTATCTTCCACAGCGCAGCATCCAGCATCGCGGTGACGTAGGCGATAGGTTGGCCAGGGAGGAATAGCACCTCTACTGGCGCGCTGGGCCTCGCTTCCGCTCTGGCCACTGGATGCGTCGAAAGCACCTGGCCTGTGCTGAACTCGATCACGGTGACGTTGGTGCCTGGATCATCCAGGGCCGGTGAGATGGTCTCAGTCACGATCATGCGGTCCAGGCGCTCGTTCACCGAAATCCCGTGCGGGTGCTTAATGTAAGGCACCTCAGGTGCTGGAGCCTGGATCTGGTCAAGCAGCGTATCGGTGTGCGCATCGAAGATCATCACCGTACTTGATCCCATGCAGGTCAGATAGAACTTGGAACCATCCTCGCTGAAGTAGAGGTCCTCGCCCACCAGACACGCCCCAGTGTTGATGGGGGTGGCTCTAGCGATGCGGTCTTCTTGCAGCCAAATCCGATACAACCGCTCCCCCCCCAGGGCCGTGGTGTAGAGCTTGGACCTATCGCGGTTGTAGTAGAGGTGATGGGGGCTTACGCCTGGTCCAATCGGCATCTTTTGCAGGATCTGGCCGAACGTCGCTGAGCGGGGGTTCAAGTCCACCAGTGCGACCCCGTCGGCTTCGCCGCTGGTGGAAGTGTAATCCACCACAGCCAAGATGGGCTGCTTCTGCCGAGAGAAATACTGGCTCGCCCAATACAAGGCCCCTGCGGTGGTGGCAGCTAGAATCGCAAGCAAGACCCAAAGGCGTTTCACAAAAGTCACCCTCCCTTAAGTGGTGCTGTGCCAGGCGGCGCTAACTCCCGCGCTCTCCGGGCAGGAGGATCACCACTGGCTGCAGGGCACAGTGTAGCAGAACTACTCAATTCCAAATGTGGTAATATCTCCCAAACGCTCCACGCACTGCGCACTATCCTGGCACTACCTCGCCATCACAACATGCGGGAAGGGAGAAAATATGCGGAGAAGGCTATTCCCGACGAATGTGGGTGGGCGCTATCTCAGGAGCTGTCTCATCATCGTCGCCTGCTGTGGACTGGCAAACACTGGCTTCCTCTCCAGGACCACTGCCGGCCCGAGCGACGCCCCTGAACTCCAGTTTGAGCCTCCTCAACTCGACTTTGGCCGGGTGCTAGTC
This sequence comes from Deinococcus sp., assembly GCA_016199255.1. Classification (GTDB taxonomy): domain Bacteria; phylum Deinococcota; class Deinococci; order JACQHA01; family JACQHA01; genus JACQHA01. The sequence goes on along the minus strand of JACQHA010000217.1, from coordinate 427 downwards.
GGTCAGCAGAAGGACCTTCCCATCACCCTGCGGAACCGGGCTGCTGAGGCAGGGCAGGGAGAGCACTTCAGGTTTGATGACGTTCAGTTCACCCCATCTGACGGCCCGTTCAGCTTGGTCAGCATGGAGCCTCATATCGAGGGCTTCGGATTTGCGCCAGGGACCCAGCTAACCCTCATTATCCGGTTTGCTCCTGTGGCAGTTGGGGACCTGAGCGGAGAGCTGAGGGCCCGCTTGAGTTTTAGTGATCAACCGGGGGATAGCATTCGTGTGAGGGAAACCGCCCTGCTGCAGGGGACTGGTGTCGATCCCCTCTGTGCCACTCCCACCATCGTGGGCACCTCTCGCAACGACCGCCTGGTCGGCACTGACGGGGACGATGTCATTGATGGTCTGGGGGGCAATGACACCATCAATGGCTTTGGGG
>JACQHA010000223.1 GCA_016199255.1 Deinococcus sp. | reverse complement strand
TCCAGCGGACCTGGTGGACGCTGTCATCATCACCCGCGCCTTTGCCCACAACGAGCGCACGGTGCAAGACGAGTGGTTGCCGGTGGGCGACGCGTTTGGCACCGCCATCGCCGACGCCATTGCCGGGCGGGCCACGCCCCGGGCGGCACTCAATGCCGCGCAGCGCAAAATCAAGGCCATCCTGGCTAAAGGCTAGTTACAAAGGCAGCGGCACCCCCGGCACCTGGCTCCTAAAGTGGGTAATGTGCCAGCGGCCCAAGTTGGCAATAAATACGTCGCGCCAGTCGGCCCCGCCAAAGGCCAGGTTGGTGGTGGCTGCTAGCAATGTGTTCTCCGGATCATAGTAGGCCACAGTCACCTGCCGCCTTGGGGAGATCTTATAGACCACCGAGGGCGCGTAGCACGAGCAGTACAGGTTCCCGGCCTGGTCAAAGGCTAGCCCATCGGGTACTACCTGCAGGTTAGAGGCATAGACCCTGCGCCTGCCAGCGGTGCCGTCTGGGTTAATAGCTACCTCCAGCACGTTCCTGGCGGTGCTCTGCACAATGTAGAGGTACTTCCCTGTGGGGTCCACGGCTAGCCCATTGGCGAACGCCAGCCCATCAATGAACAGCGATCCCCGCCCATCAGGGGTAAGGCGGAACACCCTGCCAGTGGAGGCAGTCTTCCACTGACCAGAGTCAGAGACGAACAGCGAGCCATCAGGATGGAAAGAGGCGAAGTTAGGAACCTTGATCTGCTCGTCGTTTACTGCCTCGCAGAAGCACTCCAGGCGCCCTTGGCGGTCCAGGCGCATGACTGCTGGCAGCTTGAAATCACAGATGAAGAGATCACCTTTCTTATTGAAGGCAATCCCCAGCACAAATCCCCCGGTGCGGGCGATCTCCTCCGGCCGCCGGGTCTGGGGGTCAATGCGGTAGATCTGCCCCAGTTCTCCACCGGCATAGAGCGCCCCATCTGGGCCCCAGGCTACACACTCTGGATGGTCCAGGCCCTCGGCGTAGATTTCCAGGCCGCTGAGTTTGGCCCGTCCCAGACTAGGTGCGCGTCCTACTACCTTGGCTTGTGCTCGGCTCATACCAGCAGGCTGGAGCTGTCCAGCCCGGCCCCTCCTCCCCTTGGGTCTCGCTAGGAGCTTAGAGCAACTTTCAGGTCAATGTACTACCAGGTAGGGGCAAGATTTATCGCGCCCTGGTCGCTGGGCGCTAATAGATTGCGCCCCTACCCAGTGACCAGGCTACACCCGGCTAAAATCCGCTCTAGGCTCACGGCCTTATGGTAGTGGGAGAGCCCCTGGCTGGCAAGAAGATGACATCGACAGCGCACTGTCCTAGGCCATCCGGCGACTCGATTGCCCCCGGCTCACCCACCTCATCCACGATCTCGTCTAGCCGGCCAGCGGGCCCACCTGCACGCCTGGCCCGCCCAAAGTGTAGTGGTAGTTTGGCTCTGCTAAAGAAGTGGTCAGGCGTTAGTGAGCCACGATCCGGTACACGCTTCCGGCTCTTGTACCAGAAACAGTAACTAGATAAAGCTCTCCCTGGGCATCTTCACCGAAGCTGGTTATGCTGAGCCCGCCCAGCGCTCTAGTGTGGTCCATCTGGTCAGTCACTACCCCGTTGACGTAGCGAAATGAGCGCACTACCCCGGAGATGAAATCGGCATAGAAGTACGTCCCCTGCCATCCAGGCAGCGCCATGCCCCGGTAGACGTAGCCACCAATGACTGCTTGGCCAACGTTGTGGCTGTACTCCAGCACGGGGGCCACGAAGCCGCTCTGGTCACAGTCATCCTGGAGGTAGCAGTGGTTGCCCTCCAGCACACTCCACCCGTAGTTCCCGCCGGGGACCCCGAGGTCAATCTCTTCGAAGCTCTCCTGGCCCACATCGCCGATCCAGAGGTCCCCCGTCTCCCGGTCAAACGAGAACCGCCATGGATTCCGCAGGCCGTAGACCCAGATTTCGCCAAGTCCCTGGCCTGTTCCCACAAACGGGTTGTCCGGTGGGATGCCATAGGGCTCTGCGCTGTCCACATCAATGCGCAGGATCTTGCCCAGGAGGGTATGAGGGTTCTGGCCATTTCCAAATGGGTCGCCTGAACCCCCGCCATCTCCCAGGGCGATGTAGAGGTAGCCCTCAGGTCCAAAGGCGATCTGGCCCCCATTGTGATTGGCGGGGCGGTGCTTCACCTGGAGGGTGATTTTCTCGCTGGTGGGGTCGGCCACATCGGGGTCAGTGCTGACCTGAAACTCAGATACCACCGTATTGCCGCTGAGGTCAGTATAGTGCACAAACAGCCGGCCATTGGCGGCGTAGTCTGGGTGGAAGACCACGGCGAGCAGGCCCTGCTCGTTGCCGGTGGAACCGACCTGCTCGGTGAGGTCCAGGAATGGGCGCTGCACCAGATTCCCATCCTTGATCAGCTGCACCCGCCCTGCCTTCTCCACCACAAATAGCCGCGAGTCTCCTGGTGGGGTCGCCAGGCCCACTGGGAAGTTGAGCCCTGTGGCGACTATCTCTCGCTCGAGTGCCACGCGCTCTTGGGTCTGCCCAGTGGAGCATGTTGCGAGGATCAGTAGCAGCAGAGGGAAACTCCGCCACCTGGATAACATCTCTTGCCCGTGCATGTCTTCTGATGCTCCCTTCTAGCTGATGCCGCCCATATTAATCACCGAGCCTGGGTCCGGGCACCTATGAAAGCGAGAAAGGCTGCAGTCTCCGGGTCAGTCGGGTCCAAGGCGATGCGGTTGAACGCGATCTTGTCGCCTCTCACCCATACCAAGAACGAGCCAATGACCTGCTGGAATCCGGCGGCTCGGAACACATCGCCGTGTTCCTCGAACCGACCAACCACGGTGTTGCCAAACGTCCCGATGCTGGTGAGGGTGAGGTGAAATTGGTTAATGACCTGAAACTCAATATTCTTTTGGATCGCCTCCTGGCCGAAACAGGGCTGACAGAAGAGACTGAGGAGGACCGCATCGTCAGCCAACGTCGCCAGCACCCCAGCGACATCACCCCGGTTGAGGGCCTCCACCTGTTGCTGGACTAGGGCTACTGGCTCGACCTGGACCAGCGGTGTTGGGCCCGGCAGCGTGGCGATGAACTGGCCAAAGGCCGCTGGGCTACCCTGGACGGCCACAGTCGCGACCACGGTGTTGGTGGCGGTGTCTAGTACCGAGACAGTGTCGTTAGAGCGGTTCGCCACCAAGACGTGGCTGCCGTCGGGCGTCACCGCCACGCCAAAAGGGCTATTCCCCACCTCCACCATAGCGATCACAGTATTGGTGGCGGTGTCCACTACCGAGACAGTGTTGCTGCCCAGGTTAGCCACGTAGACCCGAGAGCCATCGGGAGTTACCGCCACCCCACTAGGAAAACTCCCTGCGCCCACTGTGGCGACCACCGTATTACTCGCCGTGTCAATCACCGAGACAGTATTGCTGCTGTCGTTGGTCACATAGACCCAGGAGCCACCAGGATGCACCGCGACACCGACAGGAGTAATCCCCACACCTACCGTGGCAACCACCGTATTGGTCTTGGTGTCAATCACCTAAACTGTGTTGCTAAAGCGGTTAGTCACGTAGACATGGGAGCCATTGGGGTGCACTGCCACGCCCTCAGGGCCATCCCCTACGTCTACTGTGGCAACTACAGTGTGGCTAGCAGTGTCAAGTACTAAGACCGGGCCGAAGTTGTTCGCTATATAGACCCGGGAGCCGTCAGGCGTCACCGCCATCCCCCGGAGGCGATCCCCTACTGGCACGGTGGCGATCACGGTATTGGTGGTCGTGTCTAGCACCGAGACAAAGTCACCACCGCTCCCCACGTAGGCGCGGGAGCCATCAGGGGACACCGCCACCCCAAAAGGCTCGACCCCGACGTTCACCGTAGCGACCACGGTATTGGTGGCGGCGTCAATCACCGAGATGGTCTGGCTAGTATAGTTTGAGACATATGCCAGGGACGTCGGAGGAGCTTGCCTGAAGGCGGGAGAGCCTGCTAGGACCAAGCAAGATACCACGAGGACCCAAGCCATCAAGTGACTCAGTATGCGCTTCATGTCCTTCCCCCCTGACGGATCTCACTCATCTGGCTGTGGGATGGCGTTGATATGCAGCAACGGGTGCAATTGGGGGGTAGTTTATCACAGTGGGCACCGGGAAAGTGAACTCGGTGAGGTGGTTGCATGTGGGACGGCCTTGACATAACCCAGGCGCCCCCCCCATTCTGGGGGAGGAGACATGAGAGCTGCTTGGCGCAATTATGGCTGTCGGATCCAGGACAACTTGACCATTTATGGGATGCGAGCCCTGGTCATGGAGAACCAGCTCCTGCGGATCACCATGCTGGTGGACAAAGGTTCCGACATTATCGAATTTCTCCATAAACCCACCGACACCGACTTCATGTGGCATTCGCCCATTGGCCTGCGCAACCCCCACCGGATGGTGCCCTCGGGGCCGCGCAGTGATGGGGCCTTTCTGGACTACTACCAGGGCGGCTGGCAGGAGATCTTGCCCTCAGGCGGGCCTACCTCGCGTTCCCATGGCGCCGAGTTCGGCCTACACGGCGAGGTGTGTCTGATTCCCTGGGACTCTGAGGTAGTGGCAGATAGCCCAGAAGAGATCGCCGTGCGCCTGGCGGTGCGCACCTACCGCACGCCGTTCTATCTGGAGAAGACCTTGACCCTAACCGCGGACTCCCCAGTGCTGACCATGGCAGAGCGAGTGGTGAATGAAGGTGCCGAGGAACTGCCGCTCATGTGGGGACATCACCCCACCTTCGGGCCGCCTTTCCTGGACCAGGCCTGCGTCATTGACTTGCCGGTCGCCCCGGTTGAGGCACATTCCCACCCCATTAGTTCCACGTCGCGCCTGGCACCTGGTGCCGTGGGAAAGTGGCCGAAGGTGAAAGGGCTAGAGGGCGCAGTAGACCTCAGCCGGGTGCCGGCCAATATTGGCCACAGCGACCTGGCCTACGTCACGAATGTCAAAGCTGGCTGGGCAGCGCTCACCAGCACCAAGCGCCGGCTGGGCTTTGGCATGACCTGGGACCCCAAGGTGTTCCGCCATGTCTGGCTATGGATGGTGTATGGCGGCAACTACGGGCATCCCTGGTATGGCCGCACCTACAACCTGGCTATCGAGCCCTGGACCAGCTACCCGGCAGGGGGCATCGCTGAGGCCATCAAGAACGGCACCGCCCTGGTGCTAGGCGCTGGTCAAGAGGTGAGTACCACCTTCCGGGCGCTGGTGTACAGCGGGGTGCGGCGGGTCAAGGAGATTACGCCAGAGGGTGAGGTGCGGTCGGCCTGAGGTGGGAAATCACCTGTGGGGGGAGATCTTATGAAGCGCCACAGTGCGCTGCAAGTTGACCCGTAGTGAAGAGCCTAAAACTGGCTGGGGGGCGACTTGGGCTAGGGCAGCCGCCATGGAGGGCGGCATGAGCTGGCAGTTGGCGGCGTCGTGCGCTGGCTGCAGCGGGAGAGCAGCTCCGCCTGAGGCGAAGGAAGCAAAAAGGACTGCGGCGATACCTATAAGTCGCCCAGTCAGAGAGAGGATGCGACTAATTCGCATGTTGACTATATCCTGCTGGTCGGGAGGTGCTTTTGTCAAGGCCGGGCAGAGCTGACCGCTGATCACTTTTGGGCGGGAGGTGGACGGGGGCACCGAGGTTGCCTACGCTTGGGTCATGTCAAAGCCCCAGACGGAGGTGTGACCCATGTGC
>JACQHA010000029.1 GCA_016199255.1 Deinococcus sp. | reverse complement strand
TCGCCGTACACCACCATGTCCGGCTTGTAGGTCTCGTCATCGCTATCCATGAGCTGGGGAATGATCTCTTTGGCGAAGAGTTTCTGGGCCACATCGAAGTTGCCCCCCAGGTCAATAGCCGGCAGGGCGTACAAGTGGCAGGCGCCCCGGTTGGAGGTGCAGTGCCCCAGGCCAAATCCCTTGGCAAAGCGCGGCTCCTGGCGGGGCAGCTCCAGGCCCTTGACGTGCATGGCATACTGTTCAGCACCGTTGCCGATCAGCTCCGCTGCCTGGCGCACGCCAAAGGCCAAGAGGTCGCCAGTGCCCCTGCGGTAGGCGATTTTCTCCAAAAGCCCCAGGATGGTGGCGTGGTCACCCCACTCCAGGCTCAGCTCTGGGTCGCTCAAAAGCCCCTTCTCGTGGCACTCCATGGCAAAGGCGATCACTACTCCAGTGGAGATGGTGTCCAGGCCGTATTCGTTGCACAAATGGTTGGCGTAGATGATGAGTTCCATGCTGTCGTTATCCAGCATGGGCCCTAGGGAGTTAGTAGTCTCGTACTCTGGGCCCTCCACCTTGATCTGGTACGGCCCCTCTTTGACTTCCGTGACATGGGAACAGCGCACCGGGCAGGCGAAGCAGCCCTTCATGGTCACCAGGAACTTCTTCACTGTGGCGGCATCCATGCGGTCGATGTAGTCCACCTGGGGGCGCTGGTGGTTGCGCGCCGGCAAGTCACCGCCGGCGTTTTTTGGTCGCAGGAGATACGGGGTGCCAATGGACCTGAGCCCTTCCAGCTTGGAGTCAGTGAGCACGTGCTTGGAGATCTTGCCGGCGGCGCGCAGGAACTCCTGGGGAAGCTTCTCCCGCCCGCTGGCGATGACCTGCACGGCTTTCAGCAGCTTGGAGCCCATGACTGCCCCTGGGCCGGCCCGCGCTGCCGCCCGGCCTTGGTCGTTGATAATGGCCGCGAAGTTGCACAGGTGTTCGCCCGCTGGGCCAATACAGGCCACCCTGCCGCCGCCATCGGCCAGCAGGGTGCCCTCCACCTGGGAAGTAAGTTGTCCCCACAGATGAGAGGCATCGCGGATCTCGATACTGTCGTTGGTAATACGCAAGTACACCGGATCTGAGGCGCGGCCAGTAACGACTACGGCGTCATAGCTGGCCTGCTTCAGCTCGGCGCCGAAGTGGCCGCCGGTGTTGGCGTAGCCGTAGCCTCCTGTGGCCGGCGAGCGGAAGGTCACCTGGCTTCTAGAGCCGGTGGGGAATGGCGTTCCGGTAAGCGGGCCGGTGGAGAAAATCAAGCAGTTGCTCGGGTCCAATGGGCCAATCTCCGGGCCCACCCGCTCGAACAGCAGCTTGGCAGCGTAGCCCCGGCAGCCCAGGAATTGCTCCAGGTCCTCGGCTGGCGTGGGCTGGATGTCGATGTGGCCGGTGGACAGGTCCACAAAGGCGGTCCGCTTTGGCATGTTCACCTCACCTGGGCAAAATCCCTTTAATGGCCCGCACCGCCTCCTCAGAGGAGCTGGTGGGCATCATCTCAAACTCCACCAGACCGGTGAAGTGCTCCTCCACCAGGAGCTGCATGATGTTTTTCAAGTTTAACTCGCCGGTGCCTGGCTCGCCACGGCTAGGCACGTCGGCCATGTGCACCGCGTCGCAGAGGGGAAGGTACTTCTGCAGGTTGGTCATAATGTTCCCCTCCACCAGCTGTAGGTGGAAGATATCGAACGCCATGCGCAGCTTGGGGTGGTGAATGCGGCGGATCACATCGGCCACCCGGCGGCTGGTGTGCAGGAAGTAGCCAGGGACGAAGATGTTATTCACTGGCTCCATGGCCAGCATGACTCCATCGGCCTTCTGCTCCGCCAGCTTCACCACCTGCTCCAGGCCGGCAATTAAATTGGCGTATTTCTCCTCGTCTGGCAGCGGCGTCTGCTTGCGGAGTCCCTCGGGGCCAATGGCATCGGTGAACAGGAGGAGATACTGCACGCCGCAGCGCTTGGCCATCTCCAGCGACTCTTCCACCTCTTCCAGCACCCGCTGGTGGTCGCGCTCATCTACTAGGGACCCGAAGCGATTGCCAAAAGTGGAGTTGATCACCACCCCGGCCTGGCAGGCGGCGTTCCCTAGCGCGTCCATGTCTTTGTCCAGCCAGTCCCAGATATCTATGGCATCGAAGCCATGCCGCGCTGCTGCTGCCGGGCGCTGGAGGAGCGGCAGTTCATGAAACATGAACTTGAACCCGGCAGTGGGAATATGCTCGATGCTTACCGAGAACTTCATACCTCCACCACCTGGCGCTGGCCAGTAGCAGCCAGTGCGCGGCACACGCCCTGTACCACTCGCTGGGCGTCGGGCAGCACCCGCTTTTCTAGCTCTGGCGCGTAGGGGACCGGAACGTTTTCGGCAGCGACGCGCACCATCGGTCCCTTCAGAGCGTCCCAGGCCTCCTCCGCCACCAGCGCCGCAATTTCCGCGCCGGGGCCACAGCGCCGCACCGCTTCATGAGCGATGACCAGGTGGCCGGTCTTGCGCACCGAGTTGATGATCCCCTCCAGGTCCAAAGGCACCAAGGTGCGGGGGTCGAACACCTCGACGGAGATACCTTCCTGCTCCAGTAGCTCAGCAGCTCTTAGTGCCTCATCTACCAGCTTCAGC
>JACQHA010000222.1 GCA_016199255.1 Deinococcus sp. | reverse complement strand
TGGCGGTGGGCGCGCTGGCCGCGTCGGTGCTGACCGTGGTGAACAATACTCCAGGGGTGGCGGCCCTCTGCGTTCTAGGTGCCTTCGCTGCTCCAGTTCTGATCCGCGAAACCACGGGCGTGCCGGACCCGAGTGGCCTGCTCCGGCTGTATGCCTATCTGGCTATCCTCAACCTGTGGGTGGCGGGGATGATCCGGGTGCGGTCTTGGTACTCGCTGGCGATGGTGGCGTTCCTGGCCACCTGGCTGCTGTTCTTCGCGGCTGGGCCCCTGCAGAACGCTGGCTGGATTACCGAGGGGTTCGCGCTGCTGTTCCTCTTAGGCAGCTGCTACCTGGGTGCGCAGGCGCTGTACACCCGGGCCAAGGTTCCTACTGACATGATAATTGGCACGGAGAAGGTGGGGATAGGGCTGATTCTCGGCGGCTGCCTTGCCTTCGTCGTTGCCAGCATGCTCATTCTGGCTAGTACAGGGGTGCTAGGGCTCCCAGGCGCGACACTGGCTGGGATGCTGGTGGCCCTGCTCCTGGCTGGGCTGGCGGTTGCGCTGCCTCCTTTAGCCCACCAGGACCGCGAGGTGCGGCTGCTCTTTGGAAACGCCTCTGCCGCGGCGCTGGCGCTAGTGACGACAGCAGTCCTCCTGCCGGCACAGGCCACTCCGCCTTCGCAGGTTCCCGGCGCGTTCGCCTTCGCCCTGTTTCACTATCTGCTCTTCCTCGCTGTGGCGCTCTTCATGCACAGCCGGGCTGGCAGTGCTGGCCCGGCGGCGGTGCTGGTGGCCGCCAATGCCCTGGTGCACGTGGTAATGGCCTTCCATGTCCTAGGCACGAGCCACATTGCGGGAGTCCCGGCAGCACCGCTCTGGCTGCCACTGGCTGGATGGCTCGCCCTGGCCGGCGCCTGGCGCGCGGTCCGGCAGCAGCGGGAGGCAGTTAACCTCCCAATAGCGCTGCTTGTGACGGCGCTGGCACTGCCATTCATCGGTCTGGTGGTCACTTTGCCCCAGGGCGGGGACTGGCCTGCGCTGGGAGCGCTGTTCTTCTTCGGTGAGTTCCTGCTGGTTTCCACCACCACCATCGCGTTACGCCGCGCCCTGTCCCATCTCCCACTGCGCACTGACCTGTTAGCGGCACTGGGGAATAGCGCGATCTTCTTCGCGCTCATCGCGCGCGCTACTGGGCTGGAGGCGTTCCAGGGTCTGGTGCTGCTGGCTGGCGCTGCGCTGGCCATGGCCGCCTACCACGCCTGGATAGGCGGAAGAGTCCTCCGCCGCTCTGACGATGACGCGCTGCGACGCTTGACCTACTTAGGACTGGGGCTGACGTTTGGCACTATTGCGATCCCCCTCCAGTTGAGAGCCAGCTACATCACCCTGGCCTGGGCAGTAGAAGCCGCGGTGCTCATCTGGACTGGGATCACCGTGGGCGAGCGGCGGGTACGCTGGTACGGGACAATACTCCTGGCGGTGGCAGCCGGCAAGGCCCTGGTCCTCGACCTACTCATGACCCCGGAGCCTTTCCGCCTGCTACTGAACACCCGGATGCTGGCAGGCGCGGCGGTGATTGCTGCCGCCTATGTGGCGGCCTGGCTGCTCTGGCGTCGCCGGGTAGTGCTGGCCCCTGAAGAACGTCTGATCCCCGCAGCGCTGACTGTTGTCGCCAATGTGTTCACCCTGCTGTTTGTGAGCCTGGACCTCTGGCAATACCTAGGCCAGATCTGGCCCAGGGCTGGACGGGGAAGTGCGCAGCAGCTGGGGCTCTCGCTCTTCTGGACGGTCTATGCGCTGGCGGCGGTCTCAGTGGGGATCTGGCAGCGTACCCGGCTGGTTCGGCTGTTTGCGGTGGGACTGCTGTACCTGTCCATAGTGAAGGTGTTCGTGTTCGACCTGTCCGGGCTGGAGCAGCCCTACCGTATTGTCTCCTTCTTCGCACTCGGGGTCACCTTGCTGCTGGTGAGCCTGCTCTACACCCGGTTTGAGGGCCGGCTCTCCGAACAGCCCGCTGCTCCTACCCGGTCGCCACCGCCGACGCTGTTGCTTGCCATTGCCCTGGCGGCGCTCTCGGCCCAGGCGCAGGAAGACTGGCGTACCGTCCGTCCCATTGCGCTGCCTGAGTTGGCCGCACCCCAGCTGGTCTATCTCCCCCTGGACGAGCCAGCGCTGGCCGGAGTGGTGACGCTGGCGGAGTACCGCATCATCCAGCAGGATGGCAGTGTGGTGCCTTACCGGGTGATGGTGGAGCGAGGCCAGACCGAAAGCTATGTGCTGGACACCCGGGTAGTCTCGCAATCGCCCCCTGGATCGAACCCGGTGGAGATCACGCTGGACCTGGGTGCCCGGCCCGCTTCTCCCCTGAACCTTTTCCTGGACCTAGAGGGGAGTAACTTCGAGAGCCGGGTGCAAATAGATGGGAGTCACGATCAGCGCCAGTGGCAGCCTATCGGGGAGGGAGGACGTGTCTTCCGGCAGGTAGACGGCGCCCCACAGACGGAGATTGTCCTGCCTGAGCAGGACTACCAGTTCCTGCAGGTACGGCTGTTCCCTTTGCAAGGGTCTCTGCCCACGGTCCGGCGGGTCTTGGTGTCAATTAAGCTGACCATTCCGCGGCACTTACTCCCGGTTACTGCCACTCTGGAGCAGCGGGAGGCCACAGTAGAGACTGTACTAGAACTGGATCCGGGGCAGCGCGTCCGCGACCTGGTAGAGGCCCGGTTCGAGATAGCTGAGCCGGCCTTCGACCGCCCAGTAAGTGTCGAAGCGCTCTGGGATGACGAGGGGACATTCCTTGGGACGCACCGTCTGAGGCGGCTGGCGCCAGGCGGCGAGATAAGCCTGCCGCTGGAGGTTTCCCAGGCCCGGAGAGTGCGCTTCACGATCCGGAACGGCGACGATCCACCGCTGGCCATCCTGGGAGTGACGCTGTGGCGGGTGCGGCGCGGCCTGGTCTTTTCTGCTGCGCCGGGACAGCAGTACCAACTCTGGTACGGCCGCCCCGACGCCCCGGCGCCCGAGTATGAGCTCGAGCGCCTCCCACTGACCACGCCCCCGGCTGCGCTCCCCCTGGCGGCGCTCGGTCCAGAGCAGGCGCTGCCTCCCCCACCTGCCCCACCTCCCCCAGC
>JACQHA010000028.1 GCA_016199255.1 Deinococcus sp. | reverse complement strand
GGGCAGCCCTGTGTGGCTGCCCCAGCTCCAGGACGAGGGCGGACACATAGGTCCGCCCCTACCAGGGATAATCAACCTTTTCACAAACCGCTGTCAGACAACGATTGTGAGACGGATTTCTAGCTTGCTGATTTCGTAGGTGCCGGCAGCCAGGCCTGAGCCGGTGACGCGGCCTTCTACGTTCACGTCGTCATTGCCCCGGAGCAGATTGATGGCGCACGCTGGGAAGTTGAAGGCCTCGTCGAAGGTCTTGGAGGTGGGGAAGGGGGGGAGGGGAGCGGCAGGGATGTTGAGGGCGACAGGATTGGTGGCGCAGGGTGGCATCTGGTCTACGGGGATGGCAGGAGCGGCAGCGAAGAAGAACTGGAAGTTCAGGGTTCCGGTGGAAGGGATGAAGTTGGTGAGGGCGATGGTAATCGCCAGGGTAGAGGCGGTCACTGTGCCTATGGGGGGGCGGGGGATGCTGCTGCGAGGCACCTGGAGTGCCTCGGTGTCGAGCATGAAGCTGGTTGCTATATATGGTCCCTGGTCGTATGGGTCAATGTAGGGCAGCAGATCGAAGGTGTAGTGGATGGGCAGGACGCCGCAGCCACCTAGGATTACGAGCATTGCTGGAACTAGCCAGAGCAGCCTAGGCATTGCCACCTCCTGTACGACTATAAGCTCGGGAAGTTAAGGGGTGGTAAAGCGCAGCGCCTGGCAGCAGACCAGGCGCTGCGCCGTTGGGTCCAGGCTAGAAGGCAGATGCCAGGCCAAAGAGCTTGAACAGGGTGATCTCGTAGTCGCCGCTGATGGCGCCGATGAAGATCACCCTGGCGGCCACGTAGTGCTGGCCGGGCATGGCTATGATGGTCAGGGCGCAGGCGGGGACATCCACCCAGAGCATGATTTCCTGGCTGGGCTGGTTGGGGATGTCTACAGTGTCAAGATCGCTATTGCAGGAGCTGTCGAAGGGGTTGGGGTCATTGTCAATGAAGGCCTGGAGGGTGGCTTGGCCGGTGCCGGTGTGGCCAGAGAGCTGGATAATGACGTCAATAGTGGCTGATTGCACCTGGGCTACCCGGGGGTCTCCCTGGACGGTGGCCACACCGTCCTTCGTGGTGCTGGATTGGCTGTAGTTTCCCAAGACAAACTCTGAGGGCACCAGGGGAAGCAGGTCGAGCATGAACGGCACGCTACAGGCAGTGAACACTAGTACCAGGGTTCCGGCACCCAGCAGCCATAGGGTCTTCCTTAATATCATCAATCTCCTCCTGTGAAGCGCCGGTGCTTGTAAAGAAGACCACCCCCGGCGCCGCTGGGTTGGTCCGAGTCAGGATGCTAAGGATGTTAAGTATAGCACACGGCGCCGGCGAGCCTCGCCGGCGCCGTGGGGAGTGAGGAAGATCTAGCGCAGTTGCAGGAGCACGCTGGCGTCCTGGTCTGAGCCGGGCTTAAAGGACTGGTTTACGTGCAGGCTGGCTTGGACAAAGCAGGACGTGGGTAGGACACTGAAGCAGGCGGTGCTGATCAGGCCGGGATCAATAATGTCGCCAGGGATGGTGATCTGCTGGGCTGGTGGGGTGAGATCTACCTCCACCCCGGGCGGGAAGGTCTGGAAGATTGGTGGGAGGGAGAAGTTGTCCAGATAGCCTAGGAGCTGGGCACACTGGGACTGTGCTATCAGGTTCACCTGCACCGGGCTGCCGGAGCAGCTCACCTGGAGGCTGGAGCGCAGGGCCTCAGTGGTGATCTCTACAGTCACTGGGTGGTCGCTGTCGTTGCGCACAATCAGCGAGGCGGTGACGCTCAGGGTGAGTGGTGTGCCTGGGGTGAACTGGATCCGGCTGGGAACCACCTCCAGCTGCGTGATAAATAGGTCTTCGGCGCCGCCCAGTTCCGTGTCGTACAGCACGCCACCGTAGGTGGAGGTGCTGCGGCGGGCGGTGCGGGTATCAAGGGAGAAGCTGCTGCACAGCCAGCCGCTGGTGCAGGAGGTGAGCGACAGCAGCTGGAACTGGCCCAAGAAGGCCAGAGCCAGGCGGGGGTGATGGCTCAGCGTGATCCCGGCTGGGAGGCGTAGTGAGAGCTCTAGGATTCCCCCGTCGGGCTGGGAGCCCCCGGAAATGTCCAGGCGGAACCCGCTGCCCAAGCCGGTGCCGGCTGGCAGGCCACCGCCCTCCGCTGCTACCTGGTTAGGTGAGGCGGCGCTCAGGGTGACGTTCGTGCCTGGGCGCAGCGCCCCGGCTGGGATGGTGACGCTGGTGCCGTTGGCGCTCTCAATGGTGGTGCTGCTGCCAGAGCTAGTGGTGCCGCTCTGGGGCGCACTTTGTAGGGCCAGCACCAGCTCCAGGTCTTTGTCCAGGGTGATGGTGCGCGAGGAGCTTAAATAGCCCTGGGCGCTGGCCATAAGAGTGAGCTGGGTGCCGGTGGGAACGCCAGTCAGGGTAAAGCTGCCGTCGCCGTTGCTCAGGATCCGCTCAGCGTGAGCTGAGCGGGCGTTACTCTGGAAAGTGACGTCTGCCACCACCGCTAAAGAGGTGCTGGCGTCAATCACCTGGCCATGCAAAGTGGCTGTGGTGGCTGCCGGCGGCAGTACCGCGCCGCAGCCGGCTACTAGTCCTAGGATGATGAAGAAACTCAGGCGTCTCATGATCCTCCTTGCCTGAAGGCCGTAGCCTCCTCTGGGTTAAACTTAGATCACGCTCTCTTACATCCCTCTGACGCTCCTGATACGGCACTGGTGGCCTTGGGCTACACTGGAGCCGGATGAAAGGGGGCGGGCAGCAATTGGCTGCTGGCCTCTGGGCGCTGGGTGTCCTGCTGCTATTAAGCGGTATCGTCCTGCGCCGGGGGCCGGGCC
>JACQHA010000027.1 GCA_016199255.1 Deinococcus sp. | reverse complement strand
GCGCGCCGCCTCGGCCAGGGCCTCGGCCGCCGTTCCGGCCTCCCCCACCACTGCCAGGTCCGGCCGGCGGCTCAGCAGCGTCCTCAGTCCCATCCGCACCAGCTCGTGGTCGTCTACAATCAACACCCGAATCGGTCGCTCACTCATCCTGCTCCTTCGCCGCCGGCCAGGGGGATCTCCACCGCCACGGTGGTCCCCTGGCCCCTGGCGCTCTCAATGCGGAGGGTGCCCCCTAGCGCCAGCGCCCGCTCTTGCATGTTCCTGAGCCCGTGGTGCGCCTCACCCTCGGCGCGCGCCGGGTCGAACCCAACGCCATTATCGTGCACCGACAGCACCAGTCGGCTACCTGCAGTTGTCAGGCGCACTTGCACAGCGCTGGCCCGGGCGTGCTTGAGAATATTCGCTAGTGCCTCACGGGCAAGGTGCAAGAGCTGCAGGGCCTGCTCAGCAGAGAGCTGGCCATCGAGGTCCTCGTCAATGCTTAAGGTGGTGTTGGCCAGGGCGTTGATCTTCAACTCTGCCACGAGGGTTGCCAGACTCTGCCGGAGGTGGCGCCCGTCCAGCGCCTGGGGATGCAGGCCAAAGATGTAATTGCGGATGTCTCGGATAATGCCGTTCAGATTATCGATGGCCTTGCCTAGCCGCTGCTGCACCCGGGCCGGTTCCTGCTCCAGCTGACCGGCACAATCCTCGAGCGCCAGTCCCACAGCATAGAGCGACTGGATCGCCCCATCGTGCAGATCCATGCCGATGCGTTCCCGCTCCTCCAGCACCGCCAGCCGCTGGGTCTGGGCATAGAGCTGGGTGTTCTCGATGGCGATGGCAGCATGTGCCGCCAGCATCGAAACCACATCCTCATCGCTGGGTGAGAACCCGTCTGCCCTACGCTTCTCAGTCAGATAGAGGGCGCCAATCGTCCGTCCCTTGACGATCAAGGGCACGCCCAGGAAGCTGCGCATAGCGGGGTGGTGCCTGGGGAAGCCCACGGAGCGGGGGTCCTGGCTCAGGTCTGCCAGGCGCAGGGGCTTGCCCTGGGTGGCCAAGGCTCCCAGCAGGCCCCGGCCCTGGGGTGGTGGGCCGATGCGGGCGCGCTCCTCTTGGCTTAAGCCAGCAGTGAGGAAGCGCGCCACGGCGCTGTCCTCACCTAGCACGCTGAGTGCCCCATAGCGGGCCCCGGCCAGCTCGCAGGCGCAGTCCACCAGTTTCTGGAGGACCGTGTCCAGTGACAGCTCTGAGGTGAGGACCATGGCTGCCTCATGCAGAGCCCGCAGCTGTTCGCTGCGCGAGAGGATCTCTCGCTCCATGCGGCTGATGATGCTAAAGACCACCGACGAGAAGAGCAGCATGGCGACAGCCACCAGCCCGGTAGCGATGGCACTTCCCGGCCAGTGGTGCCAGAACTTAGAGAAGTAGGTATGCCTGAGCTGATCAAGGCCCACTATGAAAGCCAGCGGCAGAAAGATGGTCAGCCAGTACAACCGGCGAAACCCTGGGCGACCACCCCGGTCCACTGCTACCGCGCCGGGCGGTGTGACGCCCAGCAGGCGCCGCCCGACGTTCTCGCGCCCCATGGCGCACCTCTTCCCGCGCCCCTCCTACTGCCCGATGAACATCACCATACGCAGGCCGAGCCCCTACCCACATCAGGGGGTTGGCGAAGAGCTCCTAGGCGAAGTGGCCTACAAGGGCCCTGGGATTCCGCTATGACCTCTAGGGTTGGGTGGTCTGCCCGGTTGGCGACGAGCTCGCCCTGCCCGGCAGTTCAGTTGCGGGCCATGGCAACCGGTTTCTCATTTGGGGTAACTCACCAGGCGCGCCAGTGCCGCCTCGTTGCCGCTCACCGCGCCAAACTCGACCACCATCTGCTGGTAGCGCGCCTGCTGTTCCTGGGTGTAGGTGATCTGCAGGATCCCCAGGACCACTGCTGCCAGCACCACCCCAGCCACAGCACCCAGCGCCCACCGCCAGGCCAGGCGGGGCCGCGGCTCCAGCCGCGCCACTACCGAGGCCACCAGCAGACTCACCGGCCAGCGCCGCCGTAACCGTCTGAATCCCTCCGACAGCACCCAGTACTGCGCCAGCACCGCCTGCTCCGCTGCCGTCACCTGCTCCGCCCGCCGCCGGTCGTAGATCTCACTCAGCCGCTCCCAGTCCATCTTGTCACCTCCAGGCTACTAGGCGGAGCAGCTCTCGCCCCCGCTCCAGCCGCTATGCCGGCCACCATCGGGCAGCGCTGCAGCGGCCGCCAACGTCCCTCTTAGACCGCATTACGCCCCCCGATCACCCTAGAAGAACAGAGTGCCCCAGGGGGAAAAAGTTCCGGGTGATCTGCCCAGGAACTTTTCCTGAAGTTCCGACTCTGTGGTACCAGGCACTAGGAGGTGCGCGTGTCACAGTCGAAAGAGCAGCCCGTGGCCAACGCAAGAGTGGCAGAAGCGGGTACTGGCCTACAGGTGATGTATGTTGAACAGTAGTCTCTTCTCCGGCGGTTCGGCGCTGGCCGCGTTTGTGGCAGGCAACATTGCCCTTTTTGCGCCCTGCTGCATCTCCGTGATGCTACCTGCTTACTTCGCCAGCTCCTTCCAGAAT
>JACQHA010000243.1 GCA_016199255.1 Deinococcus sp. | reverse complement strand
GTCATTACCTTCGTCGATGTCCCCGGCTTTCTGCCCGGCGTCAACCAGGAGTATGGGGGGATAATCCGCCACGGCGCCAAGCTGCTCTATGCCTATAGCGAGGCCACAGTGCCCAAGATCACTGTGGTGGTGCGTAAATCCTATGGCGGTGCTTACTTAGCCATGTGCTCCAAGGACCTGGGTGCCGATATTGTGCTGGCCTGGCCCACTGCCGCCACTGCTGTCATGGGTGCCGAGGGGGCGGCGGGAATTATTTACCGTAAAGAAATCCAGGCCAGCCCCAACCCTGAGGCCACCAGGGCCATGCGCATTGAGGAATACCGCCGCCGCTTTGACCATCCGTACATTGCCGCCGCCCGGGGCTACATTGACGACATCATTGACCCTATTCACACCAGGCAGCGCCTGATTGAATCGCTCCTCATGCTGGAGGAGAAGAGCGAGACCCGCCCTCTAAAGCGCCACGGGAACATCCCCTTATGACCTGGCAAAGACCAGTGCCGTGCGGGGAGGCAGTTCCCTTAACGGGAGCTGTCCCTGGACAACTGGGGTACTGCCTCCAGGCTCGGTGAGGAGCTCCCGCAACACCTGGCCCTCGGCTGCTAGATCAGTGGGGACTGGGATAGTGACGTCGCGCCTGGTGGCGGTGCTGTTGAGCACCACCAATAGGGCATCGGGGCCACTTCCTCGAACGTAGGCAAACACGCGATCCTGCGCCAGCACTGGCCGGAATGCGCCGCGCCGCAGGCTCACTCGCTCCTGCCTCAAGGTGGTGAGCCGGCGGACGAACTGGAGCAGGTCAGTGTTCCACTGCTGCTGATCCCAGAGCATGGGCCGGCGGCAGTCTGGGTCGCTGTCACCCATCATGCCTACCTCATCGCCGTAGTAGAGCATGGGCGCGCCAGGGTAGGTCAAGAGGAAGGCCAGCGCCAGCTTGGCCAATGGTAGCTGTCCCTGGCAGAGTGTGAGCAGGCGCGGGGTGTCGTGGCTACCCAGGAGGTTCAGCATGCCCATGTCAGCCTGAGAAGGATAGTGGCGGCGCAGGTCATCGAGTGCCCGGCGGAACGCTTCAGCAGAGAGGGCGTTTCGCACCAGGAAATCCAGCACTAGTTCCCGCAGCCGGTAGTTCATGGCACCGTCGAACTGGTCTCCCTGCAACAGGCTCCAGGCGTCGCGCCACTCCTCGGCTACCAAATAGGCCTGGGGGAAGTGCTGCTTTACCACTAGGCGGAACTCCCGCCAGAAGTCAGGAGCCACCTCGTAGGGCACATCCAGCCGCCAGCCGTCAATGCCGCGCTCCAGCCAGTAGCGGGCCACCTGGAAAAGGTGGCGGCGCACTTCCGGGTGGTCAGTATTGAGCCGGGGCAGGTAGGCAGCGCCACCGCAGGTAGCGTAGTTGGGGTAGGGATTGGCGCGCAGTGGGAAGCTGTAGACAGTGAACCAGTCCCAGTACTGGGAATGTGGCCCCCGGGCCTGCACGTCCTGGAACGCCCAGAAACCATCGCCACAATGGTTAAAGACCCCATCCAGCACGATCCTGATCCCACTGGCGTGGGCCTGGCGCACTAGCTCATCAAAGGTGGCCAGGTCGCCGAAGTGGGGGTCAATGGTCAGGTAGTCGTGAGTGTCGTACTTGTGGTTCGTCCCAGCCTTGAAGATAGGCGTCAGGTACAGGGCGTTCACCCCGAGTTCGCTCAGGTAGGGCAGGCTGTCAATGATGCCTCTCAGATCGCCCCCGAAGAAGCTATCGCGAGTGGGCTGGCCGCCCCAGGGCTGGACACCAGGCGGGTCGTTGCTCGGGTCACCGTTGCGGAAGCGCTCTGGGAAGATCTGGTAGAAGATGGCATCTGACACCCAGGCTGGTAGCACAGCACTCCTCTCCTCTAGCCTTTAAGGCCGGTGAGGGTCACGCCCTCAATGAACCGGCGCTGGGCCACGATATACACCACGAGCGCTGGCACGGTAGCGATGATGGTGCCAGCCATAAGCAGCGTCCAGCGAGTACCGTAGCGCCCCTGGAATACTGCCAGCCCCACCTGGATAGGACGCATGTCTACGCTGTTGGTGACAATCAGTGGCCACAGGAAGTCATTCCAGGCAAACAAGAAGGCGAAGATGGCCACTGCCGCCGCAGCAGGGCCAGAGAGGGGCAGCATCACTCTCCAGAACACCCCCAGCCGGGAGCAGCCGTCAATGCGCGCTGCATCGTCCAGCTCGCTAGGGATCGTGAGAAAGAACTGGCGGAATAAGAAGATGCTGAACGCCCCCACGATCCGTGGCACCACCAGGGCGTAGTAGGTGTCCACCCAGCCCAGCCAGCGAATCACTAGGTAGTTGGGAATCAGCGTTACATGGAACGGTACCATCATAGTCCCGAGCACCGCCAGGAACAAGAGGTCGCGGCCTGGGAAGCGTAGCCTGGCGAAGGCGTAGGCAGCTAAGGCCGAGAGCAGGACCTGGCCAGCAGTTATGGCAACGGCCATAATGGCGCTGTTCAGATAGAACCGGGGGAAAGGAGCGGCGCGCCAGGCATCTACATAGTTCTGCCACTGAAAATGGGTGGGGATCACCAGTGGCGGGGTGTAGGTGAGCCGGGCTGGCTTGAGTGAGGTGGTGATCGCCCACAGAAAAGGCAGGGCGCTGAGCAGCGCTCCGGCAGCCAGAACCAGATGTAGTGCCAATCGGCCCAGACGCACCTGAATCGGCATCATGCTGCCTCCTGGTAGGCGACTTCGGCGCGGCGGCCCACTAGACGCCACTGCACCAGGGTCACCAGAAAGATCAGTGCGAAAATGGCATAGGCCACTGCCGAGGCGTACCCGAGCTTGAAGAACCGGAAGGCGTTCTGGTACAGGTAAAACCCCAGCACGTTGGTGGCATCGAGGGGCCCTCCATTGGTCATGACGAACACCAGGTCTAGCATCTGGAAGCCATCAATCAACGACGTTATCGCTAGGAAAAGGCTGGCTGGCGCCACCAGGGGCACGGTGATGAACCGGAAAAGTGCCCAGGCGCTGGCGCCGTCTAAGCGTGCCGCCTCGTAGTAGATGCGGGGAACAGCTTGCAGCGCCGCCAGATACACTACTAAGTTGAACCCGGCCCGGCGCCAGGTGCCCACCAGGATCAGCGCTGGCATCGCCCATGCCGGATCCGATAGCCAGTTGGGGCCGGTCACCCCCAGCCAGCTGAGGGCGCCATTGATCACCCCATGGGTAGGATCAAAAAGGCGCTGCCAGACCACTCCTGCTGCCACCATCGGGGTCACCACTGGGAGAAAGTATAGAGTGCGGTAGATGGTCCGACCGGCCAAGTTGCTATTCAGAGCTGTGGCCAGCGCCAGTCCCAGCACGAGTGAGAGCAAGGTGGCACCGCTGGCATAGTAAAACGTGACCAGTACCGAATGCCAGAAAGCGCCTGAGTGCACCAGGGTGCGGTAGTTGTCCAAGCCCACAAACTCCCGCTGCAGGTTGAACCCATCCCAGCGAAAGAAGCTCAGGAATACTGAGTAGAGCGCGGGGTAGATGTTGAACAGGCCGAAAATCAGCGCCACTGGCAGGAGACACACGAAGGCACTAGGCCAGTCATGCCGTTCGAAGGCCACCAGAAAGCCCTGGAGGCTAGTGGATAGAAGAGGGGGGTGCGCCAGTGCCTTAGGAGGGCTCATGTGTCCCCTGGGGCTCCCCTCTGGGGGGAGCCCCACTTTGTTTCAGGTTACGGTCCAGCCAGGATAGCGCGCACGTCAGCCGCCGCCTGGGCCAGCGCCTCTTCAGGGGTGGCCTGGCCCTGCAGCACCCGCTCTACCTGCCGGGAGAAGGCGGCGGAGATCTCCGGATACTGGGGCACCGATGGCCGGGCGCGGGCATACTGCTGCGATTCCACGAAGGGGATCAAGAGGGGCTGGGTGTCCCTGAGCCAGGCCTGGTAGCCAGGGTCCTCGGCTACCGAGCGCCGCACCGGGGTGAAGCCGGTGGCCTGGTCCCATTGCACCTGCACGGCAGTGCTGGTGAAGTACTGGATAAAGTCGAAGGCTGCCTGCTCGCGGGCTGGATCACCCTTGAGGATGAAGATATGCTCGCCACCCATGTTCGTGGCTGGTTGGCCGCCACTGGGGATGGGGAAGCGGGCGGTTCCCAGCTCGAAGTTGATCTGGGGTGGGAAGAACTGCACCATCCAGGAGCCGTCCATCACCATGGCGGCGTCGCCGCTGCCGAACAACCCCCAAGGCCGCAGGGCACTTACCTGGTAGGTGCGGATAAGATCCGACCAGAACTGGAGTGCCTGGACCCCGGCAGGGGAGTCAAAGGCGGGCTGGCCGTCGGGGGTAAGGAACTCCCCGCCTAGCTGCCACAGGAACACCTGGAATTGCCAGGTGGTCCCCTCGCCGCCTTGGGTGAACAGCTCATAACCGAACTTGCTGGGGTCGGCCTGGCGAATGCGCTGTCCGAACTCCACCAGCTCGTCCCAGGTCTGGGGTGGCCGCTCCGGGTCTAGACCAGCAGCCCGGAAGAGATCCTTGTTGTAGAACAGCTCCAAGTTGTTAGTGCTCACTGGCAGGGCATAGAGCTGTCCTTCAAAGCGGTCGAAGTCCAACTGCGAAGCATAGAAGTCGCTTAGATCCAGCCCAGAAGCGGTGATGAAGCTGTCCAGGGGCGCCAAACCGCCGCTGCGCTTCAGCGCCGCCATCCAGATCACATCGGCGATAGCCAGCGCTGGAGTGTCCCCACTGGCAATAGCGGTCTGGAGCTTGGAGAGGAGTTCCGGATTAGGGATGAACACCGGCTCCACCACCACCCCGGGATGCTGGGCATTGTACTCCTGGGCAAGCCGGTCCAAAGTGTCACCATTGACGCCGTCCCAGTAGTGCCAGAAAGTAAGGGTCAGAGGCTCTTGGGCCAGCGCCGCGCCCAGTAGGCCTGGGGCGGCGAGGCCCACAAGCGCTGCCAGGAGGCCGGCGACCGCCAGCGCCTGGCTCCAGCGTTGCCATATGAATTGCCGCATAGCCGTGCTCCTTTCATGCTGTGAGGTAGACCCCACCTAGGGAAAACCTTCCAGGCTTTCCACAAAGAGACCATGTCTGCTGTCAACCGCGTATTACTGCCTCCTCAGCTGCCTCCTTTCTGCGGTGGAGTCCCGCACTACCAACGTTGGCTCCAGCGTCACCCGCCGGGGGTGGCGCTTTCGGTCCTGGTCCAGAAGTAGCTGCGCAGCAGTGGTGCCCAGCTGGTAAATGGGTTGCGCCACTGAAGTGAGCTGTGGTGTGCTCAGCGCTGCCAGGGTGTCGTCGTAGCCCACAATGGACAGGTCCCTGGGCACTCTCCGGTGGTGGCGGTGCAAGGTGCGCATAGTGGCGATGGCAATCGCATCACTTACTGCCAGTACTGCTGTGGGGGGGTCTGGGAGTGCCAGCAGCTTCAGGATAACTGCATCGCGATCGGGATCGTTGAAGTCATAGGTCGCTAGCAGCGCCGGGTCGAAGGGTATCTTGGCTGCTGCCAGTGCCTGTTTATAGCCCTTGAGCCGGTCGCCAGCAATGACTGAGCCCAGAACCCAGTTGATTAGTGCCACCCGCCGGTGCCCCAGCTGGATCAGGTGCTCTGTGCCCAGCCTGGCGCCCAGTACGTTGTCTACCTGCACCACGTCGGTACCAGGGATGTTGCCTGGCCACTCGATAATGACGACTGGTGTCCCCTGGTCTAAAGCACTCTGTACCGCGGCCCGGTTGCGCACAGTGCAGAAGATAATTCCTGCCACCCGTTGCTCCAGAGCCATCTGGACATAGGCGGCTTCTTTCTCCTCCTGGTCCCCGGTGTTGTACAAGATGACGCTGTAACCAGCGCGCACCGCTACGTCCTCGACTGCCTTAGCCACTGCCGGAAAGAAGGGGTTAGTGATGTCCTGGAGGAACAGAGTCAGGACATGAGAGCGCTGCTTGACCAGGCTCTTCGCTATGGCATTGGGGTAGTAGTTGAGCTGGTTCATGGCGGCCAGCACCCGCTCCCGGGTCTGAGGGCTGACCTTGGCCACGCCGTTGAGCACGTAAGAGACAGTGGCTACTGAGACCTTGGCGAGTCTGGCAATGTCCCTGAGCGTGGTGGCCATGAGCGCTCTCCCTGGTCGTCTGGCACAGTAGGTTAAACGATTAACCTACCTAAGATATACTCCTAGTGAGCACCCCCCGTCAAGTCCCCTGCCCGCTGGTCACTTTTGACTGTGAGGTAGATAGACGCCGAGGGCAACCCCGTCGGTAGCCGGCACCGCAAAGCGAGGGTGTGCTAGACTAGCGCCACTTTGCCCGTCGGCACTGCCTCATGACTGAGGACATCTCTCAGCACTCAGGTAGGGCTTTTTCCAGCTGAACTGGGCAGGACTGCCCGAGAGACGAGGAGTCAGGAGATGCCACCACAGCTCAGACCAATGAAGGCTTGCACTGTTGTGCTCGTCGCCCTCATTCTCGCTGCCTGTCCTGGACCACCCCCCGCCAGTCCCTGTGACGACCCTACCATAGTCGGTACCGATGGGAATGACGTCCTGACCGGCACGGATGGCCCTGACATCATCGCGGGGCTGGGCGGCATTGATACGATTAACGGCCTCGGTGGCGATGACATCATCTGTGGCGGGCCGGGCGTCGATTTTCTCCTTGGCGGGGAAGGCAACAACAGGCTCTTCGGCGAGGCCGGTGCGGACTTGCTTCTGGGCGGGATGGGCAATGATACCTTGCTAGGCGGCCCAGGAGCCGATCGGCTCCAGGACGAATTTGGTCTGAACACTCTGGACGGTGGCGACGGCAATGACGTCCTCAGCGGCGGAGTTGGCAACGACACCCTGATCGGTGGCCCGGGCCATGATCAGCTTTTTGGCGGCGCTGGCAACGACACGCTCGATGGCGGCCCGGGGTTTGACCAGCTCTTCGGCAGCTCTGGGAATGACATCCTCAATGGCGGAGCGGACAAT